>PMCG01000233.1 GCA_003155335.1 Acidobacteriota bacterium | reverse complement strand
GGCAAGCACGCGCGCAGCCGCCTGCTCCACTGGCTGCGCCGTGAGCCTGAGCCAGTGCGGCCCACGCGGCCAACGTACGACATCAGAGCGTACCGCCTGACGGTGGACATGGGTGGGTGGGCCGATGGTCACGGCGCGACTTCGGTGGTCATCACCGACGACGGGATCGAGAGCCACAACGGCGGTTTCCTCGGCGGGATTTCTTGGGGTTGCCGCATCACGCCGGAATGGATGTTCACCCTGGGCGTGACGAGCCGCCTGATCGCGGCCCACGACGCNNACTCTCGCCGTGGGCGCGCGCTACTACCTGCCACCGCTGGCAGCGCAGTCAGCGGCCAAGCCGTACGTGAGCGCGGGGGTTGGACCGACCTTTGGCACCGAGGTCAAGAGCGCCGACTGGCTCCACGTTCTTAGCCATCAAGACACCGTGCGCTCTCAAGCTGTATTGGGCGGCTACGTCGGCGCGGGCGTCGATCTTCAGCCGACGAGTTGGCTGGTGCTGGGTACCGATGTGAGCTATCACATCTCGCCCAAGCTCTCTGAGGCGATCGACGGACGCCGAGACACGAAGGGCTTCGCCTTTGCCTTTCAGATTGGCACGAGCTTCGGCCGTCGGCTCCCTGTGCGGGCCGGACGGTAGCTGGGCATCGGTTTCCACTGGGGCCGCCCGCGCGCAGAGTGCGGGCGGCCTCGCTGTGTCGATCCCGCCGGAGCGCGGTCTTGCGGTCAGTCCGCGACGCGGCCGCGGCCAAACGCCCAGCCCCACGAGAAGCCAGCGCCCACGCGCGTGCGCATGCCTCTGCACAGGCTCGTGCCGGCATACAGACCGAGCGTGGCATGTCGTCCGAGCTGAACGTCGGCCCCGCCGGACAAGCGCAGCCCCAGGTTCGTTGTCGTAGTGAATTGGGTGTCTTGGCTCGACGCGACCGAGAGCGAGGATGTCGCGACCGTGTTGCGAAAGTTGGTGTGAGGGCCAGCCGCCAGACCAATGTAAGGCCTGAGAGGTGCGCCGCGCTCGCCGACCGGCGCGTAGTAGCGCGCACCGAGGAGCACGGCCAGCACGCCATTCGTCTCGGAGTACTCACCGTGCGTGACGCGCGTGGATATGTCGAGACCCTGAACGCTCAGCTCAAGGGCCAGGTCCTCCGTTGCCCAATGCAGGCCGGCTACGGCGAACTGTGCGCCAGCGACGTTGACGCTTGCGGCATCCACCACCGTCTGGTCGATGGCGACGTGTGCCTCGGAGAGTCCGAAGCGCGTCTCGATGCGCGATCGGCCGTTGAGGGCCAAGCGGGGTACGCCAGGCTCGGGAAGGCCACGGCGGCGCGTCGAGAAGCGCCGGCGCGGCGAAAGCTCTTGCCGCATCAGGGCGCGGCGCTGGCCAGGCTCGATGGTCACGCGCGCTCCAAGAAACGCAGCTTCCTGTTCGTAGCTCACCTCGTAGCGGCCGGCGTCCAGGCCCAGCTCGACAGTCCGGCCCGCCGGCTTGTGCAACTCGGCGACAAGTTGGTCCTTGGAGTCGCGCACGTAGAAGCGACCGTCGAGCTCAGGGCCCAGAAGCAGGGCGGCCGTCGTCTGGCGCACGTCCGTGATGACGACGTCGCCTGTGCCGGACATCTTGATATCGTAGGCCGGATGCTGCGCTCCGCCTTGAGTCGGCGTTGTCAGCGCCAGCGTCTCTGCAAAGGCGAACTGGTAGGCCTCGTTGAGGGTGATGCGTCCGTCGGCGTTGGCGTCGGCGGCACCGCGCAGCCCCGAGAGCAGCGCGTGGGTGAAATAGGAGCTATGTATGCGCTCCGACTCTTGGGCAGCCTCGGTCTCCGAGCTAGAGGTCAGGAAGGCGTAGCCCTGTGTCTGCGTCGAGACGTCGGAGAGAAACGCGGGATGGACCTGGCCGCCCTTGAGGCGGGTGATCGCTCCCGACGCGCAGGCGTCTAGCACAGCGATGCTGACGTCGGCCGCCAGGTCGCTCATGGCTGTGCGCAGATCGCGGTAGCTGATGACCTCCCGGCCCAGCAGCAGTCCCTGCTCGTCGGCGTGGCCGGAGTAGTAGAGGATGACCTCCGTGCGCGCGGCGTCCGCACGCGCTGCCATCACTCGGCCGCGCAACGCCCCGAGCGCGGCGAGGAAGCCAGCGCGGCTGGGATCGCGCAGGAGCACGCAGTCGGCCGGCGTCACGCCGCCGAGTCGCTGTACCACGTTTGCGAAACCCTCCGCATCCGAGATCGCGTATCGCAAGGAAACGCGATCCGCGGGACCGTGGTTCGCTCCTGCGACCAGGGCGAAACGGCGTGCCGTTTCCGCAGTGGCTGGCCGAGGCACAAGTAGCGGGAGCAGAGCCACCGCAAGCAGGGCGCGTTTCATGATTGAGCTGCCTTTCTGAGCACGAAGATCTCCTGTTCGAGTGGCGCCGGCAGTTCGAGGCGTCCCGGCGGCTTGCCCGACGCCGCGCTGGCCGCGCGGCGAGTGGCGCTCACGACGTTCGCCACGTCAAAGGGCGCGTTGGCCGTGACCAGATAGAAGCACTCCCATTGCGGCGCATCGTCCAGTTGATATGCCGCGGGCAGAGCCACTGTTCCCGATCGCAGCGGAGCAGCCTGTGCCCCGGTGGCAGGCAGATGACGCGTCACCACACCGCGTGCGTCCACCGAGACGATGACGCCGTAGCCTCGGCCCGCTGCCTGATACGCGACTTGGATGACGTCGCGCGTGCGTGCCAGGCTGGCGGGCGGCAGGCGTTCGGCTCCATCGGCGGTCTTCCTGAAGAGCAGTACATGCGGCCTGAGACCTTTGATGCGGTCCCCATCGCCAGGCTGCAGAGCCTCTCGCAGAGGCAGGAACAGGCCGACTGCCAGGAGTACCATTGCGGCCGCGCCGGACCAGGCCAACGCGAGCCGAACCCGGTGCGCGCGCCGCACCTCACCCGCGGTCCGGAGTCGCTCGGCCACCTGGACCGCGAAGACCTTGGGGGCGCACCGCTGGAAGAGCGCTGCGTCCGCGGCATCGAGGGACGAAAGCCGCGCTCGCAATCCCGCGTCTGCCGCGAACAGCGCGTCGAGGCGTTCGCGCTCCTCGCGCGACAGCTCACCCAGACGATAGCGCTCAAGCTCCCAATCGTGCACGCTCGAGCCGGCCGCGCTGGTCATAGGGCCTCCATCGCCTTGAGCGTGCCTCTGAGGCCTCTCAGGCGCTTGCGCACACCAGACACAGACAGACCGCACTCGCGCGCCACCTGGTCCAGCGTCATGCCGTCGACATAGTGCAGCACGGCCATCGTGCGCGTCGACTCAGGGTGGCGTCCGAAGAGCCGTTGCAGAAGCAGCGGCGCATCGCGGTCCTCGTGCCGCGCCACACGGTCGAGCAGAGCGTCCCCGGGCAAGTCCGGGTCACGCGCACGGTCCCGGATGCGGTTGAGTGAGAGATTGGTGGCGATGCGGTAGAGCAGGCTGGACGGGTAGTGCTCGCGTAGGCTTTCGCGTCGACGCAGCACCTGCACGAAGACGTCCTGCGCGACGTCCATGGCCGCGTCGTCGTCCCGGAGGAGCTGGCGACAACGGCGAAAGACCATCGGTCCATACCTCTGATAGAGACCCTCGACGTCGATCCCGGGTTCGGCCATGCCAGATATCTAACACCGAACCCGGCCGCAGGTGTCACCAGCGCGATCAGAACTGCACGGTCACGCCTCCGACAGCAGCTCTACTGTCCGAAGCGGCGAGGGCCGAGCGGCTTGCCACGGCCTTGCACCGGCGACCGGACGCCCACTAGACTTGCCCGTGATCGAGGCTGTCCCGGCAGACTGGGGTCCGGCAACTCGATGCGCGGCAGACCGCCGCTCAGCTTCCGGAGGGAAACGATGCGCTTCGGCCACTTCGACGACCGCCAACGCGAGTACGTGATCACGCGACCGGACACGCCGCTGCCCTGGATCAACTA
>PMCG01000276.1 GCA_003155335.1 Acidobacteriota bacterium | reverse complement strand
GGGATGTTGACCGCGCGGTTGGCCGCCGTCGAGCCCGGGATCAGGATCGGCGGCGTGCTCTCCCCTTGCGCGTCGAGGTGCGTCAGGAACATCTCGGTGTAGGGCGTGTTCACCTTGGAGGAGAAGACCATCCAGCGGCCGTTGGGGCTGAAGCTGTGCCAGGAGTTCATCAGCGCGGTGTTGCAGCGCATGCGCCGCGCCTCGCCCCCTTCCACCGGCACGATCCACAGCTCGCCGTCCGGACGCATGAGCTGGCCGTTGGCCGACTTGACGAACACGATGAAGCGTCCGTCGGGCGACACCTTGGGGAAGGAGTTGCTCTTGCCATTGCCCGAGGCCCCCTCGACCGGCACGGGCACGCCTCCCTTGCCATCGCTGAACGGCATGCGGTAGAGGTCGTAGCGCATCGGCGTCTCGGCGGGATCGTTGGGATAGGCTGCGAGCGCCTCGCCCGGGCCGTAGGCATCCCTGGCTCGGGCCCGTGCGAAGACAAGGCTCTTGCCGTCCGGCGTCCAGGCCGGATCGCAGTGCACGTACTCAGGGTCGTCGGCACCTGGGAGCGCCTTCATCTCTTCCGTCTTGAGGGAGTAGTACGCGAGGATCCCTCGTGTCGGGTAGAAGACCTGGAGGAAGCGGTAGTTCGTGAAGTTGGCAACGTACACCGATTCGTTCAACGTCGTCACCGCGTACCGTCCGTCGGGCGAGATCTGCGACAGGAAGCCGATCGTGCGCTGGTTCTCCGGCTTCTCCTTGAAATCGTTCCACGTGATGATCTGGTCACGCGTGATCTGCATGTGGGGCCGAATCGGCGCCAGCGCGTAGGCGCCCTTGTCGCCGTCCGGGCCGTCGATGTCCATGCCCAGCTTCTTCCCGTCGGTGGAGAAGGAGTGGCAGTTCGCGCAGGTCGGCATGCTGTGAAGCACCACGCGGCTTTCGGACCGAGACAGATCGCGCAACCTCCAGGCGATGAGCGGCAGCGCCTGCTCGGCGAGCGGTTTGATGACGTTCTTCTCGGTCTGGGAGGGCATCAGAGGCACGTCGCGGTAGAAGATCGGCGCTCCCACAGGATCGCGGGAGGTCTGGATCGTCGCACGCCCGCGGCTGAGGATNNCTTGTAGACCTCGTTCGTCGCGCCGATGCAGCGGGGGTCGATCTCGCCCGGAGGAGGAGCCGGCGCGTCCGTGAGCACATAGACGTGAGCCCGCCCGTCCTGTAGAGCCACGTCGACCAGCCAACGATCGGCCGCCGCCTGTGGGTCGTGCCACAGGAACCGCGGAGGCACCATGTCGGGTGGAAAGACCGACTCGTTCAGCGGGTAGTCAACTGCCAGCGGCGCCGCGTCACTGGCCCTTCGGGCTGCGGCCCGCACGGTGACGATGAGTTGCCTGTCCTCGGTGCGCCCCGTCGCAGACACGGCCACACCGTCGGCGAGAGTCGCGTCCTCGCCGTGCGCCACTGCCGCCCCACCGACCGCCAGGATTCCGACCGCTAGAACCCCAGCTCTCGTGCGCTGCGTCATGTCAGGCTCCCTCACGCATGCGGCCCTGCGTCGCGCCGGCCGCTGCGTCTACCGGAAGAATACCGCACTCGGCCACCTGGCGCGGCAGGCGCGGCTTCCTCTCAGGTCGTCGCGCGGTGAGTTCAACGTCGACGGCCAGGCGTTCCGCATCTCGATGCTGGCAGGACTGGCCGGCTGGCGTCCTGATCTCGCGGGACGAACCTTCCGGCGCGGTTGAAGTCCGGCGAAACCTGCCCCGCCGACTGCGGGTCGGCGTCACGTCTGTGTCGCAGGCAGATGTCGGGTAGGGCTAGTTCGCCCGCGGCTCGCGGCGCAAACGCAGAGTCGTCGTCAACGCTCCGCCAGGGCAAGCGGTGACGCAGCGCTGACAGAGGATGCAATCGCCCGCGCCGATGCGCGCGCCTGCGCGCACGCGTTCGGCGACCGCGATGTCCATGGGACACTCGTCGGAGCAGGCGCCGCAATCGGTGCACAGCTCGGCGCGTGCCACGACGCGGAGCAGCGCACGGCGGCTCGTCCAACGCAGGACCAGTCCGCTGGGACACAGGTACTTGCAGAACGCTCGCTGGTCGCGAAGCGCGAACGCCAGAGCTAGGGCAGCGACGTAGTACACGGCGATGCCGACAGCCACAGGCGTCACGCTGTCGCCGCGCATGTGGCCAGGGATCCCGCCAGGACGGAAGTGCAGCACCCGCGCGCAAAGCGCCGCTGCGCCAATGCTCGCGGCCAGACCGACGAGCGGTGTCCAAGCCCACACACCGCTGCGACGACCCGCGCCGCGGCCCACGGGCAGAAGCTCCAGCACCATCGCGCGCCAGCAGCCCCACCCGCAAAGAAGCCGGCCAAAGACCATGGGGCCGATGATGGTCGTCACCATCGTGTGACCGACAGCCGCGCCCATGGTCCCCAGAATGAGAAGCTCGAAGAAGCCGTCCAGGTCGAGGTTCACGGCGTCAACCAGCGCGAACGCGAGTATCGCCAGCCCGCCGGTGGCCAGGACGAGCCGGCGCCATGTCTGCTTGTGGGGATCGCGGGCCAGAGCGTAGCCCGCGAGGCAGGGGCCCAGGGAAAGCCCGAGACCGAAGAGCGAGATCGCTAGACCAACGGCGCGCGCTTGGAACAGCGCAATGGCGGACGCCGGCCACGAGATGCAGAGCGCGACGGAACCAATGACGACCAATGACCGGTTGGCTCGACGTGCAGTCATGCTCGCTCCCAGTCCGCGGTCGAACCGGGCACCACGCGGAAACAGTCGTGCGGCTGAACGCGGCGGCGGCGCTCGGTCCTCCAGCGGGACGGATCGCGCACAGCCAGCTTGGCGAGAAGATGTGCCCACTCGTGGGCCAGTTGTCCGGTCGACACCTGCGCGCGGCCTTTGCCGCAGCGACGATAGCGGATCTTCGAGGCATCGAAGCGGTACCCGCGCGCGCGGGCCTCGTCGAGAACGCGCGAGAGGTAGCAGTCCAGCGCAGACACCGGATCTCGTCGCGCGCGGAACCGCTGTAGCTGAGGATGGTGGCGATAGCCGCGCGTCTCGCCGCGCAGCACGGCCCGGGCCAGCAGACCCTCGCGCCAGAGAGCCACGAGCCCGCGCGCGTCCAGGTAGCGAGGGTGAACCGACCACAGGCGCATCGCGCCTGCCTACGTGCCGCCCGACGGCTGCAGCGTGCGGTTCAGCCGCTCAACCTCATAGCCTTGCTCACGGAGCCGCCCGAGAATCCCCTCGTACACCGCGCTGTCTATCGTGGGCGTGCGGCTGAGGATCCAGAGGTAGTCTCGGCTGGGGTGGCCCACGACCGCGTACTCGTAGTTTGGGCCGAGATCGACGATCCAGTAGTCGCCCCAGAACGGCCGGAAGAAGCTCACCTTGAGCTTGGCGTTCGTCGATCGATCGACGACTCGAGCGCGGCCTCGGGCCGTGCGCTCTTTGCCCGCGAGCGACCCGTCGCGACAGCGGTTGAGTACCTCGATCTTCCCGTCGCCCTGGATCGTGTAGGTGGCGGTCGTGCCCGTGCACCCGCGCTGGAAGCGCTGCGGGAAGCTCGCGATGTCGTACCAGGTCCCGACGTAGCGCTCGAGATCCACGTGCGGCACGGTCCTGAGCTCGGGCAGACCCAGACGCGTGGTCGTGCCGGTTGCGCAGCCAGCCATCGCGAGCGAGCCAAACAGCAATGTTGCGCGTCGCCTCATCCGCGTGCCTCCTTCACAAGT
>PMCG01000158.1 GCA_003155335.1 Acidobacteriota bacterium | reverse complement strand
GTGAGAGGCTCGGCCGGGCGGATGCCGTGAAGCAGGCGTGAGAGCACAAGCGTGGCGGCAGACGCGCCCAGTGCGCCGAGACCCAGTCCCGTCAGAATGAGCCAGACGCCGTCGCGCATAATCAGTGCGACGACGCGGCCCCTCGGGGCCCCGAGGGCCATGCGGACGCCGATCTCGTGCGTGCGCTGCCCGGCCACGAAAGCAATGACGGCGTAGAGCCCCATGAGTGCCAGCCCCAGGCCCAGCAGGCCCTCCGCGCTGGCCAGCTTGCCGCCCACGCGCAGAAGAAAGAGCGTGACACTGCCGTCGATGTGCTCGCGCATGCTGCGCACCCCAAAGACCGGCAGGTCCGGGTCTAACTCCTGAAACACCCGACGCAAGGCAGGCGCGAGCGAGAGCGGGTCGCCAGCGGTGCGCACGTAGAGCGTCGCCTGGCCAGCGTAGTCCTGCGACATGGGCACGTAGACGTGCGGCCGTGGCGCCTCACCAATCGTGACGTGCTGGCTGTTGCGCACTACACCCACGACCTCAGTGGGAGCGCCATTCGGCTCGATGCGAAAGCGCATCCCCACCGGATTCACTTTGGGCCAGAGCTGCTCGGCCAGCGCCTCGTTGACGAGGGCCCGCTGGGGTGCCGCGCCAGCGATGTCGGCCTCGGTGAAGCCGCGTCCTCGGACAAGGGGAATGCCCATGGTCGCGAGGTAGTCGATCCCCGCGACCGTGGGGAAAGGCACGGACAGCGCTGCCTGAGCGGTCTGGCCCTCGGCGCGCACCTGGCTTGAGAAGCCGGCATCGATGCCAAAGGGAACCATGTTTGCCAAGCTGACCGACTGCACGCCGGGCAGCGCTGCTGTACGCGCCAGAAGGTCCTTCTGGAAACCGCGCGCGTGGCCGGCATCGTAGTTCTGCATCTCGAGATCGAACGAAGCCAAGAGTAAGTTGTCGGCGCGGAAGCCGACGTCGAGCGTCTTCGTGCGAACGAGGCTCTGGAGGAAGAGCGCGCCGCACGAGAGAAGGACAAACGAGACCGTGACCTGCGAGACGACGAGTAAACTGCGGAAAAGATGGCGCCTCGATCCGACTGGGAAGGTGCCACCTTCCTTCAAGTTGTGGACGACGTCGGGTCGGGAGGCTCGCAGGGCCGGAAGCAGCCCTGTGACCAGCCCGGTCGCCAAAGCGAAAGCGATCGTCAACGGGACGGCCGACCAGTCCCAGCCGCTGTAGTCGCTGCGCTGCGGCAGATCGGCCGAGCTCTGCATATTCCCCAGCCAGAGCCCGACGCACTGGATCAGCAGCAGGCCCAGAGCGCCCCCCACAAGGCCCAAGAGCGCGCTCTCGGTCAACACCTGGCGAAGCAAGCGAGTGCGGCTCGCGCCGAGCGCGCTGCGGATGCCCAGCTCCTTCTGGCGGGCGACCGTGCGCGCCAGCAACAGGTTCGCGGCATTGGCACACGCAATGAGCAACACAAGAGTGGCCATACCCGCAAGGACCATCACAATGACCGGGATGATGTCGGACACGTCGGTGCTCGGGCGGGCACGCGTCTCCCGCATCAGGGAAACGACGGTCTTCTTGTCGTCTGGGCGGGGGTGCTCTTGCGCGATCCGTCCGGCGACGACGCGCGCCGCGGCTTCGGCCTGGGCCAGGCTCGTGCCGGCGTTGAGACGGCCGAGCAGCCGGAACGTCCGCCGGTCGCGTGCCTGCAGGAGGAACTCGCCGCCGTGCACGAAGGACCCGACGGCAGTGACTGGCGCGTAGCCGACCACGCCGACCCCGGCCTCGGTCCCGTGGAACGTGGCTGGACCGATCCCGACGATAGTCGCGGGCCGCCCGTTGAGACGAATGGCTTTTCCGACGATCGTGGGATCGCCGTTCAGCCGACTCTTCCAATAGGCGTGATCCAGCACCAGGGCGAGCGCGGCTCCGGGACGGTCAACCGCTTCGGAGAAGACGCGTCCCTGACTCGCCTCGATGCGCAGCGTTGCGAAGTAGTTCCCTGACACGACCTCGATCCAGGTGCGCTCCGGACGCTGCCCCTCGATGCTCAGCTGAACCGGCATCGGATGGTGCGCCGCGAGCCCGGAGAACGCCGTCACGCCGTCGCGGTACTCGAGGTAGTCGGGGTATGAGAAGCCGCGCTGCGCCATCTGCATTGGGCCCTGTCCCACGTCCTTCTGGTCCATGACGACCAGTTGCTCAGGTGCCGGGACCGGCAAGGGCCGCCACAAGATGACGCCGATCCCGCCAGCGATCATCAAGTTCACCCCGATGCCGCAGGCCAGCACCAGCGCCGTCGTGAGCGTGAAGCCTGGGCTCTTGGCCAGTTGGCGCACGGCGTAGCGCAGGTCGTGAAGCAATGTGCTCATGATTCACCTCACGCCCAGTCCGCGCCTCAGCCCATGACCCGCGGCGCACGCCGGCGTGTCCGGGGCCTCGTCCTCCAGGACCGTGATTCGCCTCCCCGTTGCCTTCACGCTGACCACAAGTGCCGACAGGACCCATTCGTTGGCCGCATCCCGCTCCCGAACGAAGGGCCAGATCGCGCGGCGACAGCGCGCGCACGATGCCTTGACCTCTATCGTTGCGTCGCCCTTTGGCCCGGAGACGGGAATGGTCAGCTCAGCACACCGACCGGGATCCAGGGTCCCAATAACCAGCCAGCCCTCCTCGATCGGCGAGCCCAGCGCCTCGACGACCGCCGGATCGGCCGCAGCTCTCGTGAGCGCCGCCGTGCAGGCACCCGAGAACCGCGTGGTCGCCAAGGCGCCGACTACGATGAACACGATCACGCCGAAGAACGCGAGCATGATCGCAAGGCCCGCCGCCCCCAGTGCGCCAAGGGGCAAGAACCAACGCCAGTTGCGTTGCCACGAGCCCTCCGTCTGCTTGGGATCGCTATCGATGATCGGCTGCATGGGCGTTCTCCTCTTCGCGGCTCTGACCGTCGCGTGTGCGGCTCATTCCGCTCTCAGCGTCTCGATGGGATTGATGCGCGCGGCGCGGCGGGCCGGCAGCCAGCAGGCGACTGACGCGACGCACAGCAGCAGCAGGATGACGAGGGCGAATACGGGCGCGCTGCTCGGCGCCAG
>PMCG01000345.1 GCA_003155335.1 Acidobacteriota bacterium | reverse complement strand
CAGAACACCACCAGCGAGCAGATGAAGATGGTGCTGACTCGCATCGGACCCGGCTCGCGGGTCGTCGTGACCGGGGACATCACGCAGATCGACCTGCCCGTGGGACGCACGTCGGGACTGGTCGAGGCGATCGCGGTGCTCGCGAAGGTTGAGGACATCCATTTCGTCTACTTTGACGAGACGGACGTCGTCCGTCATCGGCTGGTGCAGTCCGTCATCCGGGCGTATGAGGCCCATGGCAGCGCNNCACGCGCGAGGCGGAGACGTCGTGGTCTTGCTGGGGCGCGATCCGCTGCTGCGTCGGCTCAATCGCTCGTACCGCGGCAAGGACGCTGCGACGGACGTGTTGGCCTTCGAAGGCGGGAAGAACTCCGGTGTGCTGGGAGACATCGTCATCAGCATCGATGCAGCGGAGCGCAACGCGGGCAACGAAGGGCACAGCCTGGCGGACGAGCTGGAGGTGCTGGTGTTGCACGGCTGGCTGCACCTGATCGGCTACGATCACGAGAGCGACCGGGGCGCGATGACGCGCATCGAACGGCGCCTGCGCCGAAAGGTGCTGGCGGCCGGCCCGCGCGGTGCGCGCGCATGACCATCGCGCTGCGCCTGGCACTGATCGTCGCGCTCGCGGCAGTATCTGTCGCGCTGGCGACGCTCGAGGCGTCGTTCTATCTCTTGAAGCGGCGGCGGCTCGCGCACGTTGCCCTGCAGAACCCGCGCGCGGAGCTGGCCAACCGCTACCTCGACGACGCGCCATCGCTGCTGATGCCGGTGCAGATCGGCACGTACACCGCGCACGTGGGCATGACGGTGCTGCTGAGCTCGCTGCTCTTGGACTGGCTCGGACACGGCGCGATCCTGGCCGCACTGCTGGCAATGGCGGGCTATCTGTTTGCCTTTCGCCTGACCCTGCCCTATGCGATCGTGCGCAGGAATCCGGAGCGGGTGCTACTGGTGCTGCTGCCCGCGTTCGATCGATATGCGCGGGCCCTGGATCCGATTGTCTCGCGCCTGCGTCGTCGAGCAGAGGGGACGACGACGGAAGCGAGCGGTGGGGATGCGACGGATAGCGCTAGCGCGTTGCACGCGGCGGAGCGGGCTGCGAGCGAGCGCGAGGGCGATCGGCTGGCCGCGGCGGTCGAACGCTTCTCGAATCTGGTGGTGCGCAACATCATGACTCCGCGAGCGGACGTGGTGGCAGTGCCGCTCAGCGTGAGCGTGGCGGAGGTGCGGCGCATTCTGGGCGAGACGAAGTTCAGCCGCGTGCCCGTCTATCGTGAGAATCTCGACGACATTGTCGGCCTGGTCGGCGTGCGCGACTTGGTCGAGCTCGAGGGGCGGCAGGAGCAGACGATCGCGACGTTGGTGCGGCCCGTGCACATGGTCCCGGAGACCAAGCGCGTGGCAGACCTGCTCAGGGAGCTACAGGCGCAGCACGCGGTGCTGGCGGTGGTGATCGACGAGTACGGCGCCACCGCCGGGCTGGTCTCGATCGAGGACATCGTCGAGGAGCTCGTGGGTGAGATCAAGGACGAGTACGACTCGGAGGCCGAACCGATCGCGCGCGAGGCGGACGGCAGCTTCGTGGTGCAGGGACGCGTGAACGTGGACCGCGTGGAGGAGGCACTGGGCGCGCCGCTGTCGCAAGGGGAGGACGTCGGGACAGTGGGTGGCCTNNGTGAAGCGTGTGCGGTTTCGGCGCAAGCCTGAGGAGGCGTCCCTTGAGCGCTGAGCTGCCCGACGGGCGCCGTGCGGGCTTTGTCGCGGTTGTCGGCCGGCCCAACGTGGGCAAGTCGACGTTTGTGAACGCACTGGTCGGCACAAAGGTCTCGATCGTTTCCGATAAGCCGCAGACGACGCGCAACCGGATCCTGGCAGTGGTCAATCGACCGGCTGGGCAGATGGTCTTGTTCGACACCCCGGGCATCCACAAGCCGGAGCACAGCCTCAACCGGCGCATGGTCGAGACCGCCGTGCGCAGCATCGGTATGGTGGATGTGGTCTTTTGGATGGTCGACGTCACAGAGCGCTACGGTCCTGGCGACCGCCACGTGCGCGACGTGCTCGCCCGCGCCAAGCGCCCGGTGCTGCTGGGGCTCAACAAGATTGATCGGATCCCGAAGCCGCAGATCCTCAACGCGATCGACGCCTACCGCAACCGGCTCGAGTTCGCCGAGATCGTGCCGCTCTCCGCGCTCTCGGGCGATAACGTCGCGCTGGCAGGGGAGCGTCTGCTGGCGCATCTGCCGCTGGGCGATGCGCTCTACCCCGAGGACTTCCTGACCGATCGCCCCGAACGCTTCTTCGTGGCCGAGATGATTCGCGAGCAGGTGCTACACCTGACGCGGCAGGAGATGCCGTACGTGACAGGTGTGCTGATTGAGTCCTTCAAGGAGGACGGCGACCTGGTGCGCATCGAGGCCAGCATCCTTGCTGAGCGGGACAGTCAGAAGGCGATCCTGATCGGCAAAGGCGGGTCGATGCTCAAGGAGATCGGCACGCGCGCACGCCGGCAGATCGAGACATTCCTGGGGACGCACGTGTACCTCGGCCTCTTCGTCAA
>PMCG01000318.1 GCA_003155335.1 Acidobacteriota bacterium | reverse complement strand
GTGCCCTTGGCTTGGTGCTCCAGGATCAGGGGGCTCAGCTGGGCAAGGACTCTGTACGCCTTGGGAAACGGCTGGCTCTCGACCTCGGTCGGCATCGCGGGCGCGACTCCGGTCCCCGGCCGGAAGCCGACCAGCCGTGTCGGCTGATCGATCCCCATAGGCGAGTAGCCGATGGCGTTGTGCTGCCCGATCGCATAGAAGGCGTTGGCCGCGCCCACCGCGGTGCCGGACGATTCCGGAATGAAGAACGGGTTGCCGCTCCGGCTGTACCGGGCGGTCAGCTCGATGAAGTTCGGCAGGTAGACGTCTGGCGACAGCATGTCGATCTGCGGACCACCGGCCCGCCAGATGTCGTGCATGTGATCCTGCGGCCCGCCGCTCGGATAGTCTCCCGGCCCTTTGTCCTCTGGCTGGACGAGCCAGGCGTTCACGAACATCGGCACGGGGTACTCAGCCTTGCCAGCCTCCGCCACCTTGTTGATGTAGCGCGAGTAGTGCCAGGCCATGAAGACCTCGTCCGCCCTGCCCGGGCCAGCGCCAAAAACCTGTTCCCAGGTTCCGGATGTCTTGGAGCCGGCCGCCTCCCAGAGCTCGCGGGTCTCACGCAGCAGCGAGTCCTTGTGCGCTTGCAGATACTCGGTGAGTTCCTTCGGAACCGGCCTGGCGAATGCCTCGTTGGCCAAGGCGGAACGGTCGCGGGAGTCGCCGATCAGGCCCACTTCGTTCTCCAGTTGGACCATGATCGTCGTGCGTGCGACCGAATCGACCTCTCGGATGTGACGCATGAAGGCCGCGAAGGCCCTTGCATCGGCGTCACGGTTCGCGTCGCTCAATGTGGACAGCACCTCCACGGTCCGGCTGCCTGCGAGCTGGGCGCGCTGGAAACGGTCTTGGTTCGCCACGACCCAAGTCGGGGCGAAGTTGGTGAGCCCGTTCTTCCAGCTTCCGAACCAGAGCCATGCGATGCGCATCTTGTTGGCCCTTGCATCCCGGATGACGTTGTCCGCAAAGGTGAAGTCGAACTTGCCTTCTTCAGGCTCGATCCAGGCCCAGGCGATCGGGGCCAGGACCGTGTTGAGGCCGACCTTGGCCAGATGCGGCCACGTCTCCTTCATGTGCTCAGGGCTGGAGGCGGCGGTATTGGTCAGCTCGCCGGCCAAAGCCAGAAAAGGCTTGCCGTCGACAATCAGCTGCGTGGCGGCGCCGCGCTTCTCCAGATGGGCAATAGGCGGGCCGGATGCCGTCGTCTTGGTCTGGGAGTACGCTGGCGTCAGAGCCAGCACAAAGATCGTGGCAGCGCCGGAGAATGCTCGAAGTGCCATAGGCCTCCTGTTTGGAAGAAGAAAACGCTCTGGGTCATTGTACGGCTTTCCAGCAGAGTCTGTGCGTGGGATCCGTCTCGGAGCGGGCGGCGCGCCGCAGACTCACGCCACACGACCGTTGCGCGAGTGTAGACTCTCGCCATGGTCTACACTCGCCACTTGGGCGCGAGGCGCGCGATCTCCCTGCTCCATTCGATGAAGGCCCTGTCCACGATCCTGCTCTTGCTCATGTCGCCCATCGTGTCCGGCCGGGCGTCAGGCCAGACTCCGCTGTCCGCCGTTTCCAGACTCCAGCCGAATCTGGTCGACAACGTCGATCGTCCCCTGCGCTACAGTCCGGATGGTCAGGACTTCGTCATCGAGAACGGGGGCGAGTTCTTCAATCGGCCGCTCTATGGCGGCAACACCGCCTTCCGCGTCGATGCGGGCGACCAACCCGAGTTCTCCCTCTACCTGCCGGGACAAGGTGGCAACCTCCGCTTTGGCGTGAGATCCGCACACGGCGCGAAATGGCTGCACGAAACCGCCCGCATCACCGCGCGCTATCGCCCCGGCACCATGCTCTACGAGATCCGCGACCCGCTGCTCGGCGCCAGTGCAGTGCTTCACCTTCTTGCCGTCGCGCTTCACCAGACCGACGGCCTGATCGTCCGCGTGGAGGCCAGCGGCCTTGCGGCGCCGGTCGAGATCGTCGCGGCTTACGGCGGGCTCAGCGGCAAACGCGGCGTTCGCGACGGCGACATCGGCACCGAAGCCGTTCCCATCGGGCAGTACTTTCAGCTCAAACCCGCGTCCTGCCGTGGAAACAGCTTCATCCTCGGTGCGCCTTCCTCTGCCGGCTCGTTTACCTTGCGAGCGGCACCCGCGACCATCGT
Source organism: Acidobacteriota bacterium (assembly GCA_003155335.1). GTDB lineage: Bacteria > Acidobacteriota > Vicinamibacteria > Fen-336 > Fen-336 > FEN-336. The sequence goes on along the minus strand of PMCG01000318.1, from coordinate 1,340 downwards.
CGGCCTAGTGCCGGGCGGAGCGACTCTCGCCCTCGCTGACGCCACGCATTGGACGTCACTCGAAGGCCTGCTCGCCTCCGCCAGCGGAACGGCGGCAGCCGGCGAGGACCCAGCGCTCGCGCCGACTCTCCCCGTCGTCATCGCGCGCATCACGCTGCCTGCTGCTGCCCGGCGCACGCCGCTCTACTTCGCCCTCCAGCGCATTCCTGATTCCGCCGCGCCCGCCATCGCGGAGGAGCTCGCGACCTACCGCGACGTCACCGCCGACCGCCCCGGCCTNNTGCCGCGCGTCTTCGCCGAAGCCCTGGAGCACTTCCGCGCTCTGCGCGCCCAAGTCGTGGTCGAGACCCCTGACCCCTTCGTCAATGCCGCTGTCGCCGCGCTCAATGTCGGCGTCGATGCCGTCTGGGACGAACCCCAAGGCGTGGTCATGCACGGGGCGATCGCCTGGCGCTCTAAGCTGCTTGGCTGGCGAGGTCCCTATGCGCCGGACGCCCTCGGCTGGCACGACCGCGCCCGTCGCCACTTCGCCTACTGGGCCACGCGCCAGAACACCGACCCCATTCCGGAGAAGCTCCCGCCGGCCGACGAAGGCGCAAACCTCTCACGCAGCGAGGCCGGCCTCCACAGCAACGGCGATATCTCCAACTCCCACTACGACATGAACGCCGTCTACATCGACGCGCTGTTCCGCCATCTTCGCTGGACGGGCGACCTCGACCTCGCGCGCAGACTGTGGCCCGTCATCCAGCGCCACCTGGCCTGGGAGCGCCGTCTCTTCCGGCGCGAGTACGGCCCAGAGAAGATCCCTCTCTACGAAGCCTACGCCGTCATCTGGGCCAGCGACGATCTCGAGTATCACGGTGGGGGCACGACTCACGCGAGCGCGTACAACTACTGGCACAACACGCAAGCTGCCCGCCTCGCCCGTCTCCTCGGCCAGGATGCCACTCCGTACGAAAGGGAGGCCGCCCTCATCGCCCGCGCGATGCGCGAGTACCTCTGGATGCCTGAGCGCGGCATGTTCGCCGAATTCCGAGACTACCTCGGGCTCCAGCGTCTTCATCCCAGCGCCGCCCTTTGGAGCTTCTATCACACGCTGGACGCGGACCTCGTGACACCGGCCGAGGCGCACCAGATGACCGACTACGTCGACACCTCCCTACCGCACCTTCCCGTGCGCGGCCCCGGCGTCCCGACTGATGACGCCTACCACGTCCTCTCGAGCACCGACTGGATGCCCTACAGCTGGTCGATCAACAACGTCGTCCTGGGTGAGAACGTCCACACCGCCCTGGGGTTCTGGCAGGCTGGCCGGGCCGACGAAGCCTTCCGCATCA
>PMCG01000387.1:5704-6048 GCA_003155335.1 Acidobacteriota bacterium | reverse complement strand
GTCGAGCGTTTCCGGCCAACACTCACCTGCACCCCCACGTCCCGCCGCTCCCCTGGCGCCAGATCGAGGTCAGGCACCTTCGCCTCGATGCGCCGCTCGTCGCTGGCCACGATCTGCGCCGGCTTGTCGTTGAAGAGGACGATGGCCTGCGCAGACGACGTGCCCAGATGCTCGCCTGTCAGCACCACCGCGTCTCCAATGCGTGCCTGCTTTGGCTCCAGCGAGTCCACTCTCGGACGTCCGACGAGCATGAGCGACCCGTACACCGCGCCGGCAGCGATCGCAAGGCCAGCCAGAATCACGATGGGCCAGATCCACGCTGGCGAGCCGGCACGGGACCGTTG
>PMCG01000387.1:2354-5635 GCA_003155335.1 Acidobacteriota bacterium | reverse complement strand
CGGCTTCGCGTCTGCCGAGAGCTCCGTCGCCGCTGTCACTGGCGACGGACCCGGCTGCGGGCGCACACTGCCTGCGGTGGGCGCCGGTCCTACCGCGGCAGGCGGAGCAGCGGGTATTGCCACGATCGGAGGCGGCAGGGCTGCGGGTGCTTCCGAGAAGAAGAAGTCATCTGCCGCAGGCGCGGAGGGAGTGCTCGCACTGTCCTGCACGAAGAACGGCTGCTCCTCACTGGCAGAGGACAGGGGCGCCGCAGCCTGGCCCACATCCTGCGGAGCCAAGTTGGCTTCGTCGGCTACGAAGAACGCGTTGCTGCGCTCTTCCGGGGCAGTCGGCGCGCTCGCGCCGGGCTCGCCGACAAAAAAGGCCTCTTCGTCAGCAGGTGGCTGCGACGCGGCCTCCGCACCACCCAACGCGTCGGCCACGAAACGGTCGTCTGCGAACGCAGGCGCCGGTTGCGCCGCGGGGCGCTGCCCGACCAGCCGGCACTTGAAGGCCACGCTGTCCGCATCGCCGGGCGGTCCCAGCCACAGGACGTCGCCGTCGCGCAGCTCGTGCTCGCCCGCTATGCGTCCGTCGTTGATGAAGACACCCCGGGTGCTCCCCGGGTCGACGACGAACGTGCCCGCGCCACGACGGACGACGAGAACGTGACGGGCACCTACGCCGGGAAGGGGGACGAGGATGTTGCACGTGGGATCAGACCCGATCGTCCCCTGCCCCACGCCATCCGGGAGCACGAAGGAACGTCCCGCAAGTGGCCCCCCTTGGATCGTGAGCGACGACCGCTGCGGATCAGTCATTCACACGTCCCTTCTTGGCCGCGGTATGCCGCGCACCGACTCGGCTCTCTGTGGCAACGGATTCTAGGCTCGGGGTGCGGAAGCGGTCAAGTAGTTGGCCAGAGAGAACATCGCCGGTGAGTGATCGGGCGCATGATCGCGCGTTCCAGAGATCCTGGTGGCAGAACCCGACCTAGGCTAGGCCCACGCGCCGCAGCAGCTCTGGGAAGCGGGGATGGGAGCGCAGATCCGCGACCAGCGGATCGACCTTGAGCCAGACCAGCCAGTGGTCGCGCTCCTCGCAAGCGCGATCCAGGTACTCGAACGCACGGTCCTGCTCGCCGAGGGCGGAGTAGATCGCTGCCAGACGATAGGTCGAGACACAGGCCCCGGCCGCCTCGAGCTCTGCCAGCATCTCCTGCGCCTGGGCCACCTCACCTGCCATGGCCAGGTAGCGTGCGAGGACCGTCTGCATGAGCAAGTTGCCCTGCATGAGCTCGCAGGCGCGCTGCTGGGCGGCGATGGCCTCGCGATACTGGCCACGGTGCGCATGCGCAAGACCCAGGGCCCAGTGTCCGATCGCAAAATCCGGCTCAAGCTCCAGCGTGCGGCGATGCTGCTCAATCTGCTCGGCCGAGCGGGAGGAAAGATAGAACTGAAAGCCCAGCGCGGTATTCACGGTCAGGGAGAGCGGATCGATCGCGCGCGCTGCCATCACCTCGACTAGGGCCTCGCGCAGATGCCCTCGCATCCCAAGGAACAGAGCGAACCACAAATGCGTCCCTGCAGACCGAGGGTCGAGCTCCACCGCCAAGCGCAGCTCTCGCTCGGCAGCACCCCAATCCCAAGCCTCAAAGAGCTGTGCATAGGCCAGAGCTACGTGCGCTTCCGCTGAAGCAGGATCGCACTCGAGCGCTCGACGCGCTGCCTCGCTCGCGCGCGTCCAAGCCTCTCGCGCCGGCACTTCTCCCAACAGGCCCAGCACGACGTACGCGTCGGCGAGACCGACCTGCGCAGGTGCATAGCCAGGATCGAGCGCAGCCGCCTCGCCAAAGGCCTCCAGCGCCTTGCGCAACCACGGCCCGGTGAGCTTGTTCCAAAAGTACCGTCCCCGCAGAAAGGCGTGATAGGCCTGCGGGTTGACCGGCACGCTTCGCGCAAGGCGCGCCGCCTCGCCCTGACCGACGTGCAACAGCAACGCGCGCATCACTGGTTCGGCAATCGCATCCTGCACCGCGAGGAGGTCGGTGGCATCGGGCTCGAACTGCGCCGCCCACAACGTTGCCCCGTCAGACGCGCGCACCAGCTGGGCTGTGGCTCTGAGCCGCGTCCCGACGCGCTGGAGACTGCCATCCAACACGACATCGACGCCCAGCTCCCGCGCCACCGCCGGCAGCTCGCGCTCGTGGCCCGCGTAGCGCAGCACCGCGGCCGTCGGCCGCACCAGCAGATCTCCGAGCGCTCCCACGCGGGTGATGAGCGCATCGGCCATTCCGACACCGAGGAACTCCTCTTCCGGACCGAGATGTAGCGCACGCCAGGGAAGCACCGCTAGCGAGCGCGGTGCGGCAGGCGCCTGGCGTTCGACCGGCGCGATGAAGCGATAGCCGCGGCGCGGCAGCGTCTCGACATAAGGCCGTCCATCCGGCTGATGCGCGAGGACCCTGCGCAATGCGGAGATCTGCACGCTCAGGTTGGCCTCCTCCACGAAGGTCTCGGGCCACACCCGCTCCATCAGCTCCGCCTTGCTCACGATGCGGCCGGCCTGTTCGACGAGCGCCGTGAGCACGTCGACGGCCTTGGGCGTCAGGCCGACCAACTCTCCGGCACACACCACGACGCGGCGAAACGGATCCAGCGTGAAGGGCCCAAAGCGGTACAGCGTCGACGCGCTCTGCATCTCCCACCCGATCCTGTGCGATGCGACCTCGCGCCAGAGTGCGCGGCGCTAGCCCCCGTGGCCGTTGCCGAGCGTGAGGTCCCATCTAGTCAACACCGACAGGGCCCCGTGGTCGGTTGTGTCTGTCTGAAGGGGCGTGACGGATACGAATCCCCGCTGCACGGCGTCGATGTCGGTCATGCCCTCGCGCCCGCGTGCCTGGGCCCGCCGGCCGATCCACTTGCTCACTGCGTCCATGGGGCTCACGCCATCGAGGATGGACACTTCGGACGCGCGTCGCCCTTGAACGGTGATGGCCGCGCGCTCTGGCGCGCCAATCGGAACGTTCACGTTGAGCAGCGTGCGCTCGGGAAGCCCCTTCTCTAGCACTAGCCGGACCAGGCGGGCGCCGATCCGTGCCGCGGTAGTGAAGTCAGCCTCAGCCCGTGTCACGAGAGAGATCGCCACGGAAGGNNTCGCCCAGGTTGGCCCCGCGGTTGATGCCAGCCACGACGACATCGGGACGCCGGCCAAGTAGCCGCGCGATAGCCATGTTTACGCAATCCGCCGGCGTGCCGTCGACGGCATAGACTCCGACCTCTATCTCGCGCGCTTCCACAGT
>PMCG01000387.1:0-2310 GCA_003155335.1 Acidobacteriota bacterium | reverse complement strand
GTCCGTGGGGACTGCCGGGAGGGACAAGACACCGGAGCAGGGTCCGCGTTTTTGCCTAGCGAGGGGTTTGGTCGGGATGAGAGGATTTGAACCTCCGACCACCTGCACCCCAAGCAGGTGCGCTACCAGGCTGCGCTACATCCCGACTCGGCCTTCAAGTTGGGTTTGTATCACTCCTCTTGAGGACAGTCAATATGTCGTGCAGGCCCTGCCGCAGCTCTTGTAGCACCGCTGCCACGCGGGAATCGCCGGCGTTTGGGGCGGGTGTGGGCTGCGGTGTCGGTCCGCGTCCCGTGATCTCGGCTTCGATGCGCTTCTTGGCGCCCGCAATGGTGAAGCCTTCCTCGTAGAGCAGTTGCTTGATCCTGAGGACGGTCTCGATGTCGCGCCGACGATAGATGCGCTGGCCGGAGCTGTTCTTGGCAGGGGCGAGCATCGGGAATTCCGACTCCCAATAGCGCAACACGTATGGCTGCGTATCGGTGAGCTCGCACACCTCACCGATCTTGAAGAACAGCTTGTTGGGGATCTTCTTCTCGTCCATCACACCGGCAGATCAGATGCCCGAATCATCTCTCACGGCCTGCAGCAAAGAGCTTCGATGGCTTGAACACGACCGACGACCGCGGCCGGATGACCATCTCCTCTCCCGTCTGCGGATTGCGCCCTCGACGCTCGCGCTTCTCCCGCACGGCGAAGGTTCCGAAGCCAGTGATCTGGACCTTCTCGCGGTGCGACAGACGCGCTTTGATCGAGTCAAAGATCGTCTCGACCAATCGCGCAGCCTCACGATTGGAGAGACCGCCATGGCATTCGTAGACGATGCGGGCGATGTCCGCCTTGGTCATCGGGTCCGCTCTGCCGGCGCCCTCTCCGAAATATCCAATCTCAATCGCTGGTTAGACGACTAACTTCAACCATTATATGAATCGGCATCCCGGTGTCAAGAGTCATGCGGCCCGGCTCGTGTGGCTGGGCCCGGCTCCACGCTGCGCAAGACCGGACTAGTGCTTGCGTGTCTTGACTTTAAGGATGATCGGCGTCCCCGAGAACCCGCATTCCGCCCGGATCCGGTTCTCGAGATAGCGACGGTAGGACGCTTGAATGTCGATATGCCGATTCAACGCGAGCATGAACGTCGGCGGAGCTGTCCCGACCTGCGTGCCGTACAGCAGCTTGATGTTCCTCCCAGCGGGCGGCTGCGCCGCAAAGGCCTCCGAGAGCAGCCGGTTCAGGCGGCCTGTCGTCACCCGCGTCTTCCGAGCGGTCTGGACTGCATCTGCCGCGTCCAAGAGCGCATTCATGCCGAGTCCTGTCTTCGCCGAGACGAACACCAGCGGCGCATGCGCAAAGAGCCGCGCACGTTCCCTCAGTGCCGCCGAGAGCTCGGCTCGCCTCGTGCGCGATGCGTGCTCGCCGTCCCACTTGTTCACCGCCAGGACGATGCCCTTGCCTTCTGCGTCGACTTTGCCGACGACATTGACGTCCATGTCGCGGAGACCTTCGGCCGCGTCGAGAACGACCACGCCGACGTCGCAACGTCTGATGGCCTGCGTCGACTGCAGCACGCCGACGACGTCGACGTTGGCTCTCAGCACCCCGCGGCGCCGAAAACCGGCAGTGTCGACGAACAGGTACTGCCGGTCTCCCCGGGTCAGCAGACTGTCGACCGCGTCGCGGGTCGTGCCGGGAATGTCGTTGACGACGGAGCGCTCGTGCCCCAGCAGGCGGTTCATCAGCGACGACTTGCCGACGTTCGGACAGCCGACGATCGCGACGCGCAGAGGCCACGCGGTCGGGTCGGCCTGCGCCACCTGCGGAAGCATCCCGAATGCCAAGTCGAGCAGCTCTCCGACGCCCAGACCATGCTCCGCCGACAGCGCGAGCGCGTGCTCGAACCCTAGGCGCGCGAAGTCGGGCGGCACTTCCAGCTCGCCTTCGCTCTTGTTGACGACGAGAACAACGCGCTTGGCGTGACGCCTCAGGTCCCGGGCGATCTCGCTGTCTGCCGGGAGCAGCCCGGCCCGACCGTCTACGACGAACACAGCCAGGTCAGCCTCGCCGATGGCGCGGTGCGCCTGGTCCGACGCCGAGGCCGAGAGCGGGTCAGCCTCGGCAAAGAGCAGGCCGCCCGTGTCGATCAGCTCATAGGCAGCCCCGCGCCACTCACACTGCGCGTAGTTCCGATCGCGTGTGGAACCGGGCCGGCTATCCGTGATCGCCTTGCGGCGACCGCACAGACGGTTGAACAGTGTCGACTTCCCCACATTGGGCCGTCCGACCAGAACGATCTTCGGGATGGGCGTCACA
>PMCG01000273.1:3540-4369 GCA_003155335.1 Acidobacteriota bacterium | reverse complement strand
CGCCGCGTGCTCCAGGCCGCGCTCGACCAGATGCAGGGCAACGTGGCCTCTGCCGCGCGACTGCTCAAGGTGGATCGCGGCAACCTGCACCGTCGCTTGCGCGCCCTGCGCGTGAGCGCGCCGGCCAAAGAGCGGGCCTGACGCCACCGCGCGCCCGCCGCGGGCGCCTGGTGTGACGTTGACACTCCTGGTCGCGCCTGGTCGTCAGTCTCACATCGTCCCGCTGCGGCACCTGACCGCATGCGCTGAACAGAGCGCGTGTCGCGCAAACAGCGTCACACGAGTGAGATCGCCGAATCCGTCCGGCCCTTGCATGAGCGCTGGGCGCCCCTGGCATCCGGCCTGCAATACAGGCGGCGGCGTCACACCGACGCCCAGAGGAGATGCCGATGACGACCGGCGCACGAACGCCATGGACTCGCACGATCAGGATCGCCGTTGGCCTCTTGGCCGCGGCGGCACTGGCCACAGCGACCCACGCCTCAGCCGTGGCTGCGGTTGACGTGCGCGTGGCCGGCCGCGTCACAGACGCCAAGACCGGTCGGCCGGTGGCCGGCGCCATGGTCTTCGTGCGTGAGTGGCGCGCCCTGTGCGACGCCGACGGGCGATTCGCGATCACGCTGCCGGCCGGCCGCTGGACCCTTGAAGCCGCGGCCAACCGCTACCGGCCGTCATCGCTGTCGGTCGATGCCTGCGCCGACTGCAAGCCGGACGTCGAGATCCTTCTCATTCCCGAGCACTTCATCGAAGAACGTGTGGAAGTGTCGGCGAGCGTCGATGGCGGCAGTGATCTGGTGGCCACCACTCCCGTGCGACCGGTCGAGGTGCT
>PMCG01000273.1:2955-3483 GCA_003155335.1 Acidobacteriota bacterium | reverse complement strand
CACGACGCTGGCCACGGGCTCGGTGGGTCTGAGCCTCACCGACGGCAACGCGATCGCGGAGGGCCGCCTGCCCGGCGCCATAGGCTCCTGGCTGATCACTGGCCGACGCACCTGGTACGACCTGATCGCCGGTCACTTCACCAAGAACCAACTTCCCACCTTCAACGACCTGCAGGGCAAGGTCGCGTTCGATCTCGGGCGGGGAGCGAGTCTCACGTTCTCGGGTTTGCGCAGCCGCGAGAAGACCAATGAGGAGCTCACGGAAGATTTCAGCAGTGGCGTGGTCAGCTCGCGTACGCACAACGATCTTGCGGCAGCCAGCCTGCTCGTGTCGTTGGGCCGGCGCGGAGTCTCGCGCACGACCGCGGCCTTCTACGAGACGACGGACGACTTCGATCTGAATGCGCGCTTTCGCGACACCGCGCGCCGTTCGAACGCGCCGTACGAGGACAAAGCCTTTGGCTACGACGACGTCGTGGGCTCACTCGCTCTCACCCTGCGTGACCGGTCGGTGCGCGAGGAGCTCAC
>PMCG01000273.1:0-2906 GCA_003155335.1 Acidobacteriota bacterium | reverse complement strand
TACGACGAGTCGCGCTTCAACGCCATCGGGGAGCTGATGCCGCGTCTCTCGATCACGGCGAGGCCGGCCTCGGGCACGCGCTTGCGGGCCGCCTTTGGCGTGCACACGCAGAGTCCGGGCTACGACAAGCTCTTCCAGGGCGACTACGCTGTCGACCTTTCCCAGTCTGGCCACGACCTCAAGAACGAGCGGGCGCGCCACTGGATCCTTGGCATCGAGCGGGATCTGGCTCCCGGACTGAGCGCGCGCGTGGAAGGCTTCTACAAGCGCTTCGACGACCTGATCGTGGGGCGTTTGGAGACGCCCGAGGAGGTGCAGCAGCGCCTGGCAGCGTACGACTTTCCCGCGGACTTGGCGGCCAGCATCCGGCGGCAACCGATGATCACGGCCTCTCCGACGAACGACGGCCGTGGCCGAGCCTACGGCTTCGACCTGTTCCTCGCCAAGCGGGCGGTGTCTTCGAATACGCGGCTCACCGGCTGGCTGGCCTACACCTTCACGTCGGCCAACCGGGAGGCCTACGGTCGGACCTATCCCTTTGACTACGAGCAGCCGCACGCCCTCTCCGCCGTGGCCAGCTACCGTGTGAGTCAGCGCCTGGAGCTGTCGTGCACCGGCCGCTTCACCTCCGGCTTCCCGCGAACGCTGCCAGTCGGCCTGTACGCCTCCGGCATCGTTGCACCGAACGGCCAGGTGATTCCCGAGCGCGACAGCGAAGGCCGCCTGGTCTATGCCATCGACTATGGCTCGCTCGACAACCTGAACAGCGGGCGCCAGCCGTGGTACGGGCGCGTGGACTTCAGGGCCACGTTTGTGCCGCGCTGGGGCAAGGGCCGGTGGCGGCTCTACGTCGACGTGCTCAACCTGTTCGGCCGCAACAACGGCGTGGTGCGCGACGAGCTGGACTACGCCCCGGATGCTTCAGAGCCTCGGATCGTCACCAAGCGCAAGGACGGCTTTCCCTTCCTGCCGTCCTTCGGTATCCACGTGCGGTTCTGAGGCGTGGGGCGCCGGAGCCATCCGCAAGTCACGAGGAAGGAACAAGAGGAGCAGACCATGCGCAGCACACCGTTCGTCCTGGCCACACTCGCGACCGTCGCTCTGGCCGGGTCTGTCCATGCCGAGGGCTTCGCCGCGACGCTCAATACCGGCTTTCCGCTAGGGATGGGAGTGGACCTGACCTACCGTCTGTCGCCGCACTTCAACGTGCGCGCCGGCGGCGGCCTGCCGGCCGAGCGCGAGGTGAATGACGTGAAGTTCGGCGACGTCAAATACGACATGAAGCCCAAGTTCGGCGGCGTGAACGCTTTTGTCGATTGGCACCCCTTTGCCGGGAGCTTCCACGTCAGCGGCGGCCTGGTCACGTTTCGCGATCCTTGGATTCTCGCCGCTCCGTCTGTGTCGAGCTACAAGATCAACGGCGTGAACTACGCGGCCCACGATGTGGGGACGCTTTCGGGCGAGCAGCGCACCCAGAACACCGTGGCGCCGGCGCTACTCGTCGGTTGGGGCAATCCCGTGCGTCCTGGCAAGCGTCTCGGCGTGGTGTTCGACTTTGGCGTCGCCTACGTCGGCAAGCTGGACTTCGTGCTGAACGCGAGCGGTCCTTTGGCCAACGATGCGCAGTTCCAGCGCGACCTGGATGCGGAGCAGCGCCGGCAAGGCGCCGATCACGCGCTCTACCCGGTCCTGAAGCTGGGCCTGTCCTACCAGTTCTGATGCGTCGGCGGATGAGCAATGGGGACGGGAGGTGCCAAGTGAGTTGGGCCTACGGTGTGGAGGTAACGAAGGTGCGAACAGCAAGGTTTGAGAGGACGAGCTTGGGCGCGGCGGCAAAGGCAGTCGCGATCATGGCCCTGGCAGTGTCTGCCGCTGCCTGCGGCGGCTCTGAAGACCCGGGCTCCATCCCGGAACGCTTCCGGAAGCTGGCGCAGACCGTGGACGCGGAACGAGCGACCCTCGGTGCGTCGGGCGTGGCCATCGCGATCGTCGAGAACGGAGAAGTGACGTTCGCGCGCGGCTTCGGCACGAAGAGCGTGTCGGGAGCAGAGCCTGTGCAAGCGGCCACGCTCTTTCGCATCGGGTCCAGCGGCAAGATGCTGACGGCCCTGGCCGTGCTCAAGGCCGTCGAGTCAGGACGACTCGACCTCGACGANNCGTCACCTGCTCACCCACACGAGTGGGCTGGCCGATTACGCCGAGACCGCCGCGCCTGCCAACGAACGCACGGAGGCGGCGCTGGAGGGCTTCCTGACAGGGCGCTACGCCGACATCGGCTACGTCGCTTCGCCGCCGGGCGCCGTCTTCGCGTACTCCAATCCGGGCTTCGAGCTGGCGGGCCTCGTGGCCCAGAAGGCGACCGGGACGCCCTTCCGGACTCTCATGCGCGAGACCGTGTTCGCGCCCCTGGACATGAATCGGACCTACTTTCTCGCGCAGGAGGTCTTAGCAGACGGCGACTACGCCGTGGGCGCCCACTGCACCGCGACGGACCCGCAGTGCAGTGAGCCGGAGCTGGGGCCGGTCGTGCGACCCGACAGCTACGACAATCCCTGGTCATGGCCAGCGGGCTTCGAGTGGTCGTCCGTGCTCGACATGGCCCGGGTGGCTCGCTTCCTGATGCACGGCGATTCCCGCGTGCTGCGCGACGACCTGCGGCGGAGCCTGCTCACCGCGCAGGTCTCCACGAAGATGCTCGGCGATGTCGAGAGCTACGGCTTCGGCGTGTTCCTGGGGCAAGGACAAGGAGTCCCCGATCCAGCTACAGGGGCCCAGCGCTGGTACCCGATGCCCGTGGCCAACCACGACGGCGACATCCCCGGCTTCGCGTCGACGTTCTTCTGTCTTCCCGAGCAGCAGTTCTGCTTCATCGCGCTCGCGAACGCCGACAATGCGCACTTCGGCAG
>PMCG01000132.1 GCA_003155335.1 Acidobacteriota bacterium | reverse complement strand
GGCCGGACCACGACGTAGTTCACGATGAGCGCAGGATCGACCGCTGCAGGGATATTCGCGGCCTCGACCGCCAAGGCCCCGAGAGCGAAGATGAGGACGGCTGGCAAGAGAACACGTAAGGTCATGTAACCCTCCATCGGGGCCAGTGCCCCGCGACGTCTCACAGTCCTGGTTTGCCACAGTCGGGCCTGTGCTGCAAGTAGGGGCACGGCACGCCGTGCCCCTACGCGGACGAATGCGGAAACATCGCCGGCGCCTCCAACGTAACAACACACGGAGGTGCTCTGTGCCCACGAATCCCCGACCCGCCCACGAGCGCTGGCGCCGCCTGTGGGGCGAGAGCGTCCGGCCGCTCCTGGTTCTGATCATCTTGCTGACGTCCTTCCGCTCCGCAATCGCCGATTGGAACGACGTCCCTTCCGGCTCGATGCGTCCGACGATTCTCGAAGGCGACCGCGTCCTGGTCAATCGCGTCGCGTACGACCTTAAGGTCCCCTTCACGACCTGGCACCTGGCGCGCTGGTCAGACCCCAAGCGCGGGGACATCGTCGTGCTGCTGTCGCCAGTGAACAGCGAGCGACTGATCAAGCGCGTGGTCGGCATACCAGGCGACGTGATCGAGGTCCGCGGCCAACGGCTCCGCGTCAACGGTACGGCTGCCACTTACGCGCCGCTTCCCGCGAGCGAAGCGATNNTCGGTCCGCTGAGCGTGCCCGAGGGCCAGTACTTCCTGATGGGCGACCACCGCGACTCGAGCTACGACTCGCGCTTCTGGGGCTTTGCCGAGCGCCGCGCCATCCTTGGCCGCGCAGTGGCGATCGCCTTCTCGCTCGANNGGCCACGGTGGGCCGCCCCTGCATGCGGCGCCCATCGACTGCAAACGGCGGCTACAATGGCGTGCAGGAGGGCTCTATGACTGCCAGCCGACGCCGCGCCGTTACGCTTTCCCTGTCACTCGTCCTTGCCGCCAGCGCCGCGATTGTCCACGCCCAGGCCGCACCCGAGGCGCAGCCGAGTCCTCCGGCTGGGCCGCAGATCGCGTTCCCTGGCCAGTACGCGCCGTCCTCTGCTGAATGGAGATTCCCTGTCTGGCCGAGTAGCTGCGGCCGTTTCGCTGGCGACGAGAGAGTCGCTTGCCTTGAGTTCGTCGCCTTTGACTTTGGCCGCCTCTCGCGTTTTGCTGCTGCCAACGCGGCGCTCGCGCCCGCTTCGGCCAAAGAAACGCGCGTGGTCTTCTTGGGCGACTCGATCACCGACAACTGGTCGCACCTCGACTACAGCGGCGGCTTCTTCCCTGGCAAGCCCTACATCAATCGCGGCATCGGCGGCCAGACGACCTCGCAGATGCTCTTGCGCTATCGCGCGGACGTGATCGATCTCAAGCCGCGCGTCGTCGTGATTCTGGCTGGCACGAACGACATCTCCGGCAACTCTGGGCCGATGACCCTTGAGATGACCGAGAGCAACTTGGCCACGATGGCTGACCTCGCGCGCTTCCACGGCATCAAGGTCGTGTTCTCGTCGCTGCTGCCGGTCTGCGACGACAAGACCAACGCCGCTGGCCAGCCGATCGTGCAGACCAAGGCCCGTCCGAACGAGAGCATCAAAGCCCTCAACCGCTGGGTCGCGGCATACGCTTCGACCCACCGCCATGTCTATCTCGACTACTTCTCCGCCATGGCCAGGCCAGACGGCACGCTGAACCCGGATCTCACCAACGACGGTCTGCACCCCAACGTGGCCGGCTACGCCGTGATGGCACCGCTCGCGGAGAAGGCGATTGCCGAGGCGCTTTCCGGCGCACGCTGAATCCTTCGGCCGCGACGTGGCGCAAAAACGATGGGAGGAGTGGAGAGCCTATGTGTCAGCGAGTGAGGTGCGATCGGTGCGGAAAGCCCACCTATTCGGGCTGCGGGGCGCATGTGGAGCAGGTACTCGGAGACGTACCGCCTGAGAAGCGCTGCCAGTGCCCCCGGCCCCAGCGCAAATCGCTGCTGAGCCGAATCCTCGGGCGCTGAGCCTGGCGCGGGCCACTCAGCCATCGTGGCGTAGGCACCGAGGAGGAGTGCCACCGGGAGACCGGCACACGAAAACGCCGTTCTCGGCGAGCCATCGAGGAACACCCAATGACTGCTTCACCCGGGAACGAATGACCGTCGAGGCGGTCGTCCAAGTGGCCGGCTCTTGGAACAGACTCTCCCGAGGCACCCCCCGCTGGTTGGTTGTCGGCTGGTGAGGCCGAGGGTACGGCCCGGCCGCGTCACTGCACCAGCGCCTCCGCGTCTGCTGGGCGCTCCGCTGTGCAGCCAGGGCCGCGCGAGAGCCCGCCGCTACAGCTCCATCCGTCCCCTCAGAGCGTGCACCCGATCTCGAGCGACGGTGAGCTTCGTCCCCTGTGCATCCTTCAACAACACCACCACGCGGCCAAAGCGCGAATTCACTTCCGCGACCCAATCGAGGTTCAGTAGCATCGCACGGTGAATACGCACGAATCGCTTGGGGTCGAGCTTCTGCTCGAGCTCCGCGATGCTGTGGTCCACGACACACTGGCGCCCGCCTGCTACCGCATAGGTCAACTTGTCTCGAGCAAAGAAATGCGTGACTCCGGCCAGCTCGATCAGCCGGACTCGATCAGCCATGCGCGAAGCAATCCGCTCCGGATAGTCGGGCAGCCCGGAACGCAGTGTGGTGGCCAGCTTCGCCAGAAAGGTGCGCAGCTCGGGTTGCTGCATCCATTCCGGCTTGCCTCCACCGCGAAGTCGTTCCAGCTTTCTCAATGCGCGCTGCAACTGCTCGGGGTCCACCGGCTTGAGCAGGAAGTCGATCGAGTTCACTTCAAACGCCTTCAGCGCATATTGGTCGTAGGCCGTCGTGAAAACCACCAAAGGCTGCTCGGGCAGGCGGGACAGAAGCTCGAAGCCGTTCATCCCCGGCATTTCTATGTCCAGGAACACGCAATCGACCGCCTCACGAGAGAGGACCTCGAGCGCTTCGGTCGCGCTCGTCGTGCTGCCGACGAGCGCGATACCGGTCATCTCCGCTAGCAGCCTTGCGAGACGCTCGACCGCAAGTGGCTCGTCATCGACAACATACACTCGGAAAGGAGTGGGCATGCGTTCACCGCGCGTTGCGCGGCAGCGAAAGGCGTACGGTGCGGCGCGCGCCGTCTCGATCCACCTCCAGCCGAGCGTCCGGGCCGAACAAGAGCACCAGGCGAGCCAAGAGGTTGTCGAGCCCGTGGCCCAGCGGAATCGTCTTGAGATCAAAGCCCGGCCCGGTGTCGCTGACCTCCAGGTCTACCCGATCCCCGCGCGCCCTGGCCGCGACAAGAATGTCACCGCCTTCCGGCCGAAGCGCGATCACGTGCTTCACGCAGTTCTCGACCAGTGATTCTAGCGACAAGGGTGGCACGTCCACCTCTTCGAGATCGGCAGGGACTTCGATCGCGTACCGCAAGCGCGCACCGAAACGCACCTTCTCGATCTCCAGGTAGTCACGCACGACCCTGAGCTCCTGCGCCAGCGGCACAAGGCCAGTCTGGCTCGCGTTCAAGGAGAATCGAAGCAAGGAAGCCAGCTTGCCGACGGTGTTCTCGGCCTGCTTCGGGTCCTTCGGGATCAGCGAGGCGATGGAATTCAACGTGTTGAACAGGAAGTGCGGATGTATGCGCGATTCGAGCGAGGAAAGCCTGGCCTCGGCAAGGAGCTTGTGCGCACGCTCCTCTTCCATCTGGCGCGTGCGCAACTCTAGAGTCGCCGACTCGAGCCTCTCCCGCACGCCCCAGTAGAACGACATGCTCAGCCCAAACGTGAGAGTGATCGCTGCGCCGAACTGGACCGCAAAGAAGAACTCCTTCCAGTACTGGTCATGCGGCAGGATCCCAATTGCGACGAGGATGAGCCCGCCGACCGAGCAGCCGATCACGTTCATGAGTAGCAGCACAAGCCCTCGCATGACAACGATCAGGCGGCCGTGCTGCGCGATGCCCATGTCTCCCAGGCGCCTCAGAACGAGCGCGGACGGAATGGCGATGCAACAGGAGTACACGAACGCCATGACCAGTCGTTGGACGACCACGGAGAGTCGCGTCGGCTGGGTCACGCTGGCCAGGATCAGAGCGGTTGTCAATGCTGCCGCAACAGCAACGCCCAGTACTCGGCCGAGGAACCTGAGGGGTCGCCTACGACATGAGCTCTGCTGCGGGTGGATCATCGCGCACTGTGCTTTCACATCTGGAGGCGCACGCCGACTGAGATCAGTGCTGAATACGGGATCATACCGTACTGCGAAGCCGATCTCTTCCCAGCCGGCGCCTCNNATTCGCCACCAGCGAGAGTGCGACGTCCCATTCCTTCCAGCCTGGCAGCTCACGTAGCCGGGACTTGCTCATCCGCAGGTAGACGTAGTGCTGACGCCCCACGGAAGGCGGCATTCCGGTAGGACGATAGTAGGCGGTGTTCGGCGGCGTGTAGATCTCCGCAATCACGGTCACTCCCGAGGCATGTGTGTACTTGCCTCCGAGCAGCACCGCGGCGCCCTCGCGCCACGCCAGCTCGCTGTGCACCTCGATGGCCTGACCCAGAACGCGCGTGAAGTTGGCGCCGGCAAACGCCGGGCCGTCCCGGTCGTACGCAACGATCGCCGACGTGTCGAATCCGCCGATCAGGACGTTGTAGCGAAAGGCACCTGTCTCGCGCATTCCCGGTCGGTGCCGTTCCAGTAGCCCGGCACTCGCCCAGACCAGATTGAAGGCGTGGCCGCTGTGGATCCAGTCGGCCTGGACCAGTTCTCGGCCCTCGTTCAGGCTCAAGCGGTCAGTAGGGTCCGCGGCAATGCGCGGCGGGTCCAGGATGCCGGTCGCCGTGAACGCATATCCAGTGCCCCAGCGCTGTAGCCGTTTGCCGACAGTGAAGTCCAGCTCGCCCGCTGAGAGGCCGATATACGTCTCTCTCCAGCGCAACTGCGCGTGCGTCTCATCTTCGGTCCTTGCGAAAGCCGCGAGATTCGAGGAGAACCGCAAGCGATCTTTCCACTTGCAGGCAAATGAGGACTGGAGCAGCAGCAGGTTGCCCCACTGCGATCCTGGCGTTCGCAGTCCCGCGGCAGACGAGCCTTCGTCGGTCACAGAGACGGACTCCCGCGTCTGGATCGACTTCTCCGCCGCCGGCTGTTCGTCCGGCGGATCCCCGGGAAGGGCGAGAACCAGGGCGACCAACGCTGGGCCGAGGAGGCTCATGACTAGAACCGATCGCTTCGCCCCTGGTGGAACAACTTGTCAGGAAATTCGCGCGGCGCGAAGCCCGAGTACTCCATCACGCTGCGCGAGCTCTTCCGGATCCAGTCGTAGATGGTGCCACGCCGCAGCAGCGTCCGGCCATTCACCTGTTGGTACTCGTCGAACGTCTCGGACTTGACGTGCTTGCCAGACGTCAGATAGAACTCCGCCTTCACTGGCCGCGCGTCATCAGCCCTCAGCCAGTACTCGATCCTCTGGTAGGTCGAGCCCTTTCGTTTGGCATTGAGCTCAAGAACGTGGCAGTTGGTTTCCCCCACTCTCTCGCTGCGCAGATACGTCGCCTCGTAGTCAACGGCGTAGTGCGTGCGCGCCACGTCGCCATTTGAGGTGTTGCCAGTGAGGCGCTCAAGCGGCGTGATCCGGACTGGCCTGCTCGTGTCCGGCAGGTAGATCCACATGTC
>PMCG01000215.1 GCA_003155335.1 Acidobacteriota bacterium | reverse complement strand
GCGCTGGGTCGAAGAGCCGTTCGCGACCAGCGCCGAAGCACTTATTGAATCGTTCGACTAGGCGTACGCGAGGCACGCCAGGACGTCGTCGCGTTCGAGCCATGCATGACCGGCAAGGACGTTCTCGACGCTGTCGCCGGCAGCGAGCATGCCCAAGACGTGTTCGACGGCCAGGCGACGCCCGCGGATGATCGGTTTGCCGCCGAAGATCTTCGGATCGACCGTGATTCGCTCAAGCAGCTTTGTCTCTTCCATCGCCACGCCTCCATCGTAGCGATTTCCGACGGAATCGCACCTACTCTCTACACTGCCGTGCTGCCGGCGCGCGGGCCACCGCCTTCGCGTGACAGACTGATGGCCCCGAATCCACAAGGGCGGGTTTGAAACCTGCCCTACGAGTCGACGAAGGGGTTCACGATCTGGACGCTGCCGTAGCGCCAGCCGTGCGTGAAGTCCTCGGAGAGGATCTCGCGCAGGCCATAGTGCTCGGCGTAGGCCCACAGGTGCGCGTCGAACCAGGAGAGTTGGTAGGCGGCAGCGCCACGCAGCGCGGTGCGGACCAAGGCCTCGGTGGGATAGAGGACGACGAACTGATCGATGAGCGCCTCTGCCTCGCGCACCGCGTCGGTGACAGAGAGAAGGGGTGCGCCGCCCTTGAGCGGCCGCGTCACCGCAGCCACAAACTCGGCAATGGCCTGGTGCGGCAGCCGCAGGGCATCGTCGGCGAGGCCGCGGCGGAGCAGATGCCTGGCCTTGGCCTGCTTCTCCGGAAAGCGGGGGTCAAAGCGGTAGACCAGGATGTTGGTGTCAACGAGCGCGGCCACGGTCGTAGAGCTCCTCGCGCGTCCAACCGCGGCTAGACCTGGGCGTCCTGCGGGTCGTGCGATTGCGTCTCTCCTGGCGCGCGGTGGCGGCATCGAAGAGCCGCAGCCGTTCCTCGGGGCTCAGCGCTCGGAGGCGATTCAAAGGCACGACGCGGATGGCGTCCGCTGAAGGCTGCCAGTCGATCTCGCTTCCGGGATGCAAGCCGTATGCGGCGGCTACGGCCTTCGGGATGGTCACCTGGAGCTTCGCAGTCACCTTGGCCATGTCCTTACTGTAGCAAGGACAGAGTCCTTACTCAATGTGCCGCCACTCGCAGCACGAGGCGGAGGCGGCGCGCAGCTTGCGCGCGCNNCTCGCTGCGCGCGAGCGGCTGAGGCCGCACCTGGCGGTCACGCCGCTGCGCAACTATGGCGCGCTCGATAGCCGCGTGGGCAGTGGCATCCGCGTGTGGGTGAAGCACGAGAACCACAATCCCACGAACGCGTTCAAGGCGAGAAACGGGCTGGCGGCCGTGACCGCGCTCACGCCGGAGGAGCGGCAGCGCGGCGTGGTCGGGGCGTCAGCTGGCAATCACGGTTTGGGGTTGGCCAACGCGGGCCGAACCTTTGGCGTGCGCGTCGTCATCTGTGTGCCGACCACCGCCAATCCGGAGAAGGTCGAGGCCATCCGTGGCCTGGGCGCTGAGGTCGTCGAGTACGGCCAGGACTACAACGCCGCTGTCGCGCGCGCGGCTGAGCTTGCCGAAGAGCAGGCACTGACGCTCGTGCATTCGACGGAATGCGTGGCCGTGCTCGCTGGTGCCGGCACGATCACGCTCGAGATGCTGGAGCAGCAGCCCGATCTGGACGCGATCGTCGTGAGTCTCGGCGGCGGCTCACAAGCCGTGGGCGCGATGACCGTGCTGCGCGGGCTCGGCCGCAAGATCCCGGTCTACGCTATTCAGGCTCAAGGCGCGTCTGTGATCCACGATTCCTTTCAC
The DNA here is from genome assembly GCA_003155335.1 of Acidobacteriota bacterium. Taxonomy (GTDB): domain Bacteria; phylum Acidobacteriota; class Vicinamibacteria; order Fen-336; family Fen-336; genus FEN-336. The sequence continues at coordinate 1,996 of PMCG01000215.1, read as the reverse complement.
GCGCGAAGGCCGCTCACGGCCGCCACCGTGAACACGATCGCCGATGGTCTGGCCACGCGCACCACCTATGCGTCGACTTTCGACGCCCTCCTTGCCGGACTCGAGGACTTCCTCGTGGTCAGCGAGCCCGAGATCGCGGAGGCTGTGCGCACGCTCATCGCCACCACGCACAACCTGGTCGAGCCGTCAGGCGCTGTGCCGCTCGCCGGTCTCATGCACCTGCGCGATCGCCTCGCTGGTCGCAACGTGGCCATCGTGACCTCAGGCGCCAACGTCGACCAGGCCGTGCTCCGCCGCATTCTCACAGGCGAGATCTGAACCGACCTGCGCGCGCAGACGTCACGATCCTGAGTCCGTGCTCAGTGAACGTACTGCGTGCGCTTGTTGAGGAAGTCCATCAGCACGAAGCGGCCGAGGGTCGCGGGCGTCGTGAAGTAGGCCTTGCCGCGCGANNGGGTCCAGGCCGTAGGCGTTCTTGTAGATCGTCCCGTCAGGCTCGGTCAGGGCCGAGGGCTTGCCGTCGGTGATCATCACGATCTGGCGCATGTCCTTGCCCTCGCGATTGAGCAGGCGCTGAGCGAGCCTCAGGCCTTCGCGCGTGTTGGTGTGGTAGGGGCCGACCTGGACGCGCGCCAACTGCGACAGCGGCACTTCTTCAGCCGAGTCGTGGAAGAGGACCAACCGCAGCGTGTCGCCGGGGTACTGCGTGCGGATGAGCTGCGAAAGCGCCAGTGCGACGCGTTTGGCCGGGGTGAAGCGATCCTCTCCGTAGAGCACCATGCTGTGCGAGCAGTCCAGCAGCAGGACCGTCGCGCAGGAGGACTGGTATTCGGACTGGTGCACACGCAGGTCGCTGTAGTCGATTGGGATCGGCACACGCAGGCCCTCGCGCGCGAGAGCTGACTGCAAAGTGGCTGGGACGTCGAGATTGAGCGTGTCGCCGAACTCGTATTCCTTCGAAGCACCAGACGCTTCCACGCCAGTGGCCAGGTCGCGCGTGTCGTGGCGGCCAAAGGACGACCGGCCGAGCGAGCCCAGCACGTCGCGCAACGCGCGAAAGCCGAGGAAATCGATGCCCTTCTCTGTGAGTTGGAAACGTGCGGCCGGTGCGCTCTCGCCAGACCCGCGCGCCGCGTGGGCCGGCGCCTCGGGCTGTTGCTGGAGCGACAGGACGCCTTCGCGTTGCAGGCGCTGCACCGCTTGATCGAGGAACCGATCGAGCTCTGAAGAGCTGCTCAGCACGCGAGCCAGCTCGTCCTGGCTGAGCAGGCCGCGTCGAATCACTGCATCCAGGATCGCGTCGTGGAGCGCGTCGAGATCGTCGTCCGCCGGCTCGCCGCCGAATCCGCTGAAGAGCAAGAAATCGGAGAGCGCATCCACCAGCTGGCCCAAGTCGAGCTCATCGGCCAAGTCTGGGACGTATGCGTGATACCGGACAACGCTCATGGCGGATCCCGGGCGCTCAGTTGATCTGCCGCTTGATCTGCCGGATGCGCTCCAGCCGATCGAGGTCGACTTCGGTCTCGATCGGCACCTCGGGCGCCACGAATCCACGCTGTTCGCTCCGGCCGATCTTCTTCAGGGCATGGAGCCCGTCGAGTACGAACTCCGCAGCCGACACCAGCAGTGGCGGCGGGTCGCCGGGCCGCGCACCGAGCACGNNGAAGTGGTGGATGACGGAGCTGAAGTCGTGCGCTCCGAGGTAGGTCGTGAAGACCTCGGCCAGCGCGGCTCGGATCAGGTCGCGGGCGAGGCGATCGACGCCGTACAGCTCGCCTTCGTATTCCAGCTCGAGCTTGCCGGTGATCGCAGGCAGTGCGGCGTAGACGTCCGCGATGCGTGGGACCACGGTGCTCTCACTGCCCCTTCGCGCGCGCTGCTCAGCGGCCGAGAGCGCCAGCTCGAGCACGGCGATCGGCAGGCGCTGGCTCACGCCGCTGCGCTGGTCGATCTTCTTGTCACGACGCGCCGCAAAGGCGATGCCCTCGACGACCTC
>PMCG01000375.1:8648-14928 GCA_003155335.1 Acidobacteriota bacterium | reverse complement strand
GATGCCAGCAGCCAGCGACAGAGCGTCGCATGGGCCTCGCTGCTTGGGTCCAGGTAGTCCAGGTGCCCGGTGCCCGACAGCTCGATGAGCTCAACGGTGTCGCCTGCTGCCTCGGCCGCCCGCGCGTAGCAGCGCGAGAGATCGACGGAGACCACATCATCGGCCGTGCCATGCAGAATGAGCTGCCTGACACGCAGCGGGAGCATCTCCATCGGTGAAGCTGCCTGGAATCGCTCCGGGCATTGATTCGGCGTCCCACCGAGCAGTTCCCGCACCACTTCGCCTCCAACCTTGAGTTCGTGAGCGCGTGCGAGGTCAGCTATCGGCGCCAAACCGATGGCAGCGAGCACACGCACCCGTGGCGAGTGGGCGCTCTGAGAACGACTGCGGCCAGCGACCCACAGTGCGAGATGCCCACCAGCGGAGTGGCCCACCACCGCGACTCGGTCGAGATCGAGGTCGACGCCTCCGAGGGAAAGCTGCGCGAGATGGGAGACGCCAGTGGCGACGTCGTCCATTGTCGCCGGCCATCCGGCCCCGGGCGCTCCCAGCCGACGGTATTCCAGGTTCCAGACCGCGAGGCCGCGAGACACCAAGTCGTCGGCGATAGCGGCCATCTGATCGCGGCCATGGGGCATCCGCCAGAACCCGCCGTGTAGCAGACAGACAACAGGAGGCCGTGGCGTTGTGGGAAGGTACAGGTCCGCCTCCTGGTCGGCAGATGGCCCGTATCGGATCGTCTGCATCGTTGAACGCTGTCGAGCTACCACCGGATCCGGCGGATTGATTTGTTGGGCAGTCTCCCTCGCAGGATGCTAGCCCGTTCCTTCCGCCGCGGCGCCTGGCCGGGGCACCTCAAATCGAAACGTCTTGCCTCGCGACTCCGGATCCCAGCCGGCCGCTCTGGCGGCGCGAATCCCCGACGCGATCGCAGGCGCGAGCGTGGCAGCCGCTGGCCGCCGTTCATCTCCCAACAGCTCGAATACGAAGTCGAGGATGAGTTCCCGCGTCTTTCCGGGCACCAGGGACACGGAGACGGACGCACCCTTTAAGCGCTGACCGATGGCAACCCAGCCGTGACGGTAGAGCCACGCATACTCGACACCGTCCACCGCGATCGTCTCGTAACGCTGTGTCACGCTGTGCCCCTCAGATCCGGGGACACTATACCTATTCCTTCGGCTGGCCATGGTGTGCTTCTCTCGTGGACTTCGCGTCGTGGCAAGCCCGACCATGCGCAGCGCTCGCCCGCTGCCCGACAGGCGACTGCGTTCTCCCGCTGCCTGCCGCGCACCTCTGTGCCTGTCGAACGCTCGCGTTCACCTGTCGGCGACGTCGCAGCCTGCGGCCTCCGGCTTGGCAGGTGCGGTGACTTGCTGCGCGGTCCGTCGCTCGAGCTCCTCCATCGACACGTCCTCGCATGCGGCTTCCTGCGGCCACTTTGGAGACCGTTCGATCAAGGAGACAGTCTCTGCCACCAGGTAGTCGAAGTACTTGACACTGGTGCCGCGAGCCGCCAACAGGGCCGGAATCGCCGCTGAACCATGGCCACCGTAGAGCCAAGACCAATCGCCGCCGCGCCCTTCACAGCATCATCGGGGTCGCGCAAGGCTCGGGCTGGCCTTGCAACAGTGAACCGCGCGTAGTTGGGGCACACACCGGTCCACCATGCCAGATCGTGAATCGCCCGGATGCGCTCAAACCGCGGACCAGACTCGGCGCGGCGAGCGGCGGTGGCCGTGAGGTCGGCGGTGTTCCGAGGGTACACGAAGTCATACGAGCCATTCGCTCTATTGAGACCCACCTCAATGTAGCGCTGGCCGCCGAATAGCCGCTGATGGCTGCCCGGGCTGTTGACCGGATCGATGGCTGGCGCAAGAGAAACACCAAAGCGAGCGAGGGTCATCAACAACAGGAACGCGGGCAGCGCAGCAAACGTCAGCATGCTGCTCGGCTGATCTGGCCGCGGCACGATCAGAGGGAGGCGCGACCTCCTGCCAGAACAGGGCCGACGCAACAGAGGAACCGCCGCGAGCGCAAAGGCCGCACCCAGTAGGGTAAGTGGCACGATGACCTGCGGAAGGAGAACCATTCCTATCTGTCCATACGCTGGGCTGCAATGCTGGGACACGATCGCCACGCCGGCACGTGGTGTCGCCGAGTCGGGAAATGGGTGTTGCGTCCTCGGATTCACCTCAGCGTCGGCCGCGCACAGTCGTGCGGGACGCCCTCGGCGGCAGACGCTTGTTCCCGGACGTCTCCAAGAGTCGTCTCACTTCTTCGATGCTGCGCGTTTGTCCGCCGATATGAATCACCGCATGACAGTTCGGGCACACAGGGCGCAGATCTGCGACAGGGTCGACCTCGTACTCCGCGCCAATCTCGGCCACCGGCTTCAGGTGGTGAACATGGATGTGGCCATCGGCCACCGGGCCATATGCCATTCCGAACTCCAGCCCGCAGACCGCGCAGCTTGGCCCATAGTGCTGAATGCAACGTCTTCGAGCCTCCGGGTTGCGCTCATAGGCATTGACCTCCACCGTCCGCTTTGCGCCTTCTCGTAAGTTGCCTGGGAGAACCTCGTCAGGGAACACGCATTCTCCGTCCCGACCGGCTCCGCCAACCACCTTCTCAAGGTACAAGACAACACCCGGCGATTGAGCCGCGCGGAACGGGCTGGCCTTCTTGCTGCGAGCCGCCAAGCGGACGAGTTCGATGTGCTTCTCGATCAGGCGCGGCTGCAAACCGGGCAACGCGGTCACGGCGACTATCCATCGCTCCGTGCCGCCTTTCACAGCACCATAGCCGCCCCAGTCGTCCTGTGGCCGTACCTGTTCCGACGGCTCGATCTGCACCGGTGCGCAGCAATAGAAGACCGCGATGCCGGACCACAACTCGAGTACAGCGACCTGGCCCACATTGAGGCGTACCCCGTCAGAGAAGAGGGTGACTTCCCAGCTCTCTGCAGCTATCGATCGCGCGACTTCGATAGCCTGCCAGGCATGTCGAGCCCAGCACAGTAGTGCATTGGCATCGGGGCACAGCTCGGTGAGGATCTTTTCTGCCGCGATCGGATCTGTTCGGTCCACCGTTGTCGCTCCCGCGCGACCGTGCAGGCGCTGGTACTCGGTCAGCGCCTCGGCGAGACGCCGCGCCACCTCAGTGTCCGGTGTGTGGCGGCTCTTGACCCGCTGTCTCAGCCACCCCCAAGTGGGCAGACGCTGCTCAACATACTCCAAGGGGACCGGAACCGGCAGGCAGGAGACCTGGCTGAGCTGCGAACGATAGGCGTGCTGGTTGCCGAACAGCGTCGGCGTGGGGACAGTCGAAACGGTGGCACGGGCTAGGAATCCGTGCCCGGGCACGAACATCACTGCTTCGTCTCCAGGGACCGCGTCCTTCGGCACCACCCAATCCTGCAGGGGTCCGCCCTCGACGCAGTCGACAATGAGCTGGTAGTCCTTCTCGCCGTCGCCGACCAAGACGCGGAGCATCCTCTTGATCCTCCCTGTGGCGTTACGGGCGAACAATCAGGCGATGGCCTGAGTGTCCGACTTGTCCCCTGTGCCAGATGGCAATTGGAACGAGGATAGCTCCGCGAACATGGCCGCGTCCAGGCCGAAACTGGGCTTGGCTTGTTCGGGAATGCCGAGCGTGGCGTTCTGCCCGAGCCCTTCGCCCCGGTTCGACTCGACTGGCGTCTCTCCCACGCCTACGCGCCCCAGAGGTCGCTGGTGTTTACGTCCTTGCCCATGAGCTTGAGGTAGTAGAAGAGCTGGCCTTTGTGCTGGGCCAGATGAGCGATCATGTGCAGCAGCTGCCGAAACAAGGAGATCTCAGGGCCGCCCCAGGGTGCCGCGACGGTGCGCTCCTGCAGATTCTCTTCTCCGGCCTCCCGGATGCAGTCCATGGCGAGGCGCCGGTCAGCCGCGAGAAGCTCGAGCGCCTGACGGACGCTGGTGACACTGGGCAGCGCCTCTGCCGAAGGGACGTGGTCTTGTTCGGTCGAGTCTGCCTCTGGCCCCCAGTCTCCGGTGACGAATCCCTGAATCGCCTTTCCGCAGCCGACGTCCGCGCAGTGCATCAGAAGCTGCCCCACGCTCATCCATCCCTTTCCTACCGGTGGCGTCCACGCCAACTCGTCGTCCGCCACCAGCCGGAACAGATGGTCTGCGATCGCGTAGGTCGTCTCAGCTTCTGTGAGGAGCACGCCTGTGAGTGTCATGGTCGCCTCCACGCGGGCCTGTGAAGTCCGTCGGACAATGGGTGTCTGGAACTAGGATAGCTGATATCGCCGCGGGACACGGACCCGCCCTGCGCTGCGCCTGGCAGGAACTATCTGCTCGTCCAGTGGTGGGCGCTGCGGGACTTGAACCTACGGACTTCCACATCCCGGATCGGGTGCGGCGCTCCATCGCACACGTCATCAGCCAGAACTGGCCGGGCGACGGGCGAAGATCAGGGCGGCCACGGGGGGCCGCCCCTACCGGTGGGCAGCGCCGGCTGCTCGCTGCGGAGGCGCGCCGCTAGTTCGGTGGTCTCCTCCAGCCAGGCCAGCTTTTGGGCCATCGTCCAGTTGGCGGCCTCGATCAGTCGAGTCAGCCTGGAGCCCTCCCAGGTCGTGGCGAACCAGGGATCGTCTGTCGGGAGGCGAAAACGGCGCTCCATGGGCGTATCCTAACGCACATGCGCGCGCAGCAGATCGCCGCCGTCGTCGCGGGCTTGGATGCGGCCCGCGTTCGGTACCTAATTGTCGGCGGTCTGGCGGTCGTCGCCCATGGCTACGTCCGAGCCACGCAGGACCTGGACCTCGTGGTGGCGCTCGACCCTGACAATGCGCGCCGCGCTGCCGAGACCTTCACGCGCCTTGGCTACCGTCCGGCGGCCCCGGTTGCGCTGGAGCTATTCGCCCGCGAAGAGTGCCGTGCCGCATGGCGCCGCGAGAAGGGCGCCGTGGTCCTGCCGCTCTACCACGCGCAAGACCCCACCGCGCACGTGGATCTGTTCCTCAGCGAGCCCTTCGATTTCGCCAGAGCCGATGCGGCCGCGCTGCGTCTGGAGGTCGCGCGTGGCACAGTCGCCATGTTCGTCGGTCTCGATGACCTTCTGACGATGAAGCGCGCTGCCGGCCGGCCGCAGGACCTGGCTGACGTCGCGGAGCTCGAGACGCTGCACAAGCACGCTGTGCCCTGAGCTGCGTCGCAGCGAGATCGGGAGAACGCTTCGCCCGGCCGGGTGGCGGGCGCGGGGCGCGGGCGGCGATATACTGTGGCACGCCCGGGGAGGCGCGTGAGGCGCTTCCGAGGCTTCACGCACTGCCAACGTCCTGCGCGCGGGATGGGCCCTGCGCCGGATGGGTAGCGGACACCGCATGCCAGAGCCAATCCCCGTCACACTCGGGCGCTACGTCATCCTCGAAGAGGTCGGTCGCGGGATGATGGGCGCCGTCTACCGTGCGGCAGATCCTGACCTGGGCCGCGTCGTGGCGCTGAAGACGGTGCGGCTGGCGTTCGCGGCCACGGAGCAGGAGCGCGATCAATTCGAGCAGCGTTTCCTGACAGAGGCGCGCGCGGCCGGCGGGCTCTCGCATCCCGGGATCGTCGTCGTGCACGACGTGGGCCGCGACCTCGAGGCCGGGTCGCTCTTCATCGCGCTGGAATTCCTCGAGGGGCGCACGCTCGATCATCTGGTTACGGAGAAGCCGCTCGATTGGCAGGAGGCCCTGCGCCTGACCGCACGCATCGCCGAGGCGCTGCAGCACGCCCATGAGCGCGGCATCGTGCACCGCGANNATGTCGCCGGAGCAGGCGGCCGGCAAAGACACCGACGGCCGCAGCGACCTGTTCTCTCTCGGCGCCATCCTCTATCTGCTGTTGACGGGCCGGCGCGCATTTGACGGCAGCTCTGTCCCGGCCATCATAGAAGACGTCAAGTTGCAGGATCCGCCGTGGCCTTCGAAGCTCGTGCCGGGCCTTCCTGCCAGCGTGGACTACATCGTGCGCCGCGCCCTGGCCAAGAGGCCGGCCGATCGCTACGCCAACGGCCGCATGTTGTCGGAGGACGCCGAAGACGCGCGCGCCGGGCGCGAGCCGCGACACCGCGCCGGGTGGCGCGTGCCAGCGCCGGCTGCTGCCACGGCAGCGGGCCGCATCGTCGCGCACTTGGCGTCGCGCTCCCTTTGGCGCCGCGTGGCGCTCGTCTCCGCGTGCGTGGCCGCGCTCTACGCCTCTGTCGGGATCCACGACTGGCCTGGCCGGAGCCGCAGCGACGCCGCTTCTCT
>PMCG01000375.1:0-8634 GCA_003155335.1 Acidobacteriota bacterium | reverse complement strand
GTCATTCGCCCTCCGCAGTCGGGCCTACGCATCTCTCTGGGTCAGTCGCTCAAGCGCGGCCGAGTCCGCGTCTGGATCGACGAGGCCCTCATGCTGGACGACGGGCTCCCGGGGCACTCGGGCAAGGGGCTACTGGCGTTCAAGCTGCAAGACGGCGGCTACAGTCGGACGCTGGCGGTCAAGCCCGGGGAACACGTGGTGCGCGTGGGCCTCGATTCAGGCGACGACTCGTGGATGGAGTCGATTAGCGGGCAGTTCGAAGGCGGCGTCGCGCACCGTCTCAACGCCAGCCTGGGCGGCCTGCTGAGGCGCCACCTCTCGCTCGAGTGGGCCCCCAAGCCGAAGCCATAGCCGCGTCGCCAGGCTACTGCGCCAGCTCGAAGGCAACGAGCGAGAGATCGTCCCGGGGACCGCTCGTGCCGCACCACTGCTCGACGGAATGCAGAACAGAGGCGACAGCCTGGTCGAGCGGGAGCGCGCGTGTGGCGTGAACCTCGCGCAGCAGCCCCTCGATGCCGAACTCCTGTCCCTGCGCGTTCTCGGCGTCGGTCATGCCGTCGGAGTAGAGCAGCAAGCGGTCTCCGGCCTCGAGCTCCAGCACGTGCTCCTCATAGGGGGATATCGGCTCCATTCCGATCGGCAGGCCGGCTGCCTCGAGCCGCACCGCCGGCGCGTGCTTGCGGGCCAGGATCGGGGCCGGGTGGCCGGCACACACGTAGCGGAACTGACGTTGCGTCGTGTCCAGCACACCGTAGACCATCGTGAAGTACTGGCCCGTGCGCATGTCAAAGGGAAACTGCTGCGAGAGACGATCGGCGACCTGCCTGGGCGGTGTGACCCAGGGATGGTCTGGCGCTCCCGCGTCCGGCACGACCAGCAGCGACTCGCGACGCGAGGCGCGCAACCAATGGCTGAGCGTGAACGACAAGAGCGCCGCGGCTACGCCGTGGCCGGACACGTCGATGACGTAGAGGCCGGCCTCGTGGGGGCTGAGCGGGAGGATGTTGAGCACGTCGCCGGCCAGGGTCTCGGAGGGGCGGAAGCCAAAAGCGAAGTGCGCGCCGGGCAGATCCGGCAGTACCCGCGGTAAGAGCGCCTGCTGAATGCGCGCAGCAGCGTCCATGCCGCGTCGCGCGCGTTCGTTGGCGTGCCGGAGCTGGTGGTTCACGTCGCGCAACGAGTCCTCGGCGCGGCGACGGTCCGTGACGTCGGACTGGACGCCGATGTAGTGCGTCACCTCGCCGCTCGCATCCCGCACGGGCGTCAGCGAAAGACGATTCCAGAACTGCGTGCCGTCCTTGCGGTAGTTCAGGATCTCGACGCGACACTCGCGACGAGCGCGGATCGCCCGGCGGATCTCCTCGCAGGTTTCGGGGTCGGTGTCGGCTCCCTGCAACATGCGGCAGTTCGTGCCGAGGACTTCCTCGGCGGCGTAGCCGGTCAGCCGTTCGAAGCCCTGATTGACGTAGATGACCGGCTGGTGGGGCGGGCGCAGATCCACGATGGTGAAGCCCTCGCCGGCGATGTCCAGGGCGCGATCCTTGAGCTCGCGTTCGCCGGGGAAGCGTTCGGTGCGGCGAAAGGTCCTGCCAGCAGGCGGCGTCGGTTTGCCCTCCACGACGTGTCTGTCGGACGGCACGCGAATGCGCAAAGCCGCCCGTTACGAACAGCCGGAACCGCGCTCGCCGCAGGAGCAGCTCGGAGCGGCGTTGGGATTGCGGATGGCGAAGCCCTCGCCCTCGTCGCTGTCCTGGTAGTCGACGGTCGCACCCTCGAGGTGTGGGAGGCTCGTCGGGTCGACGATGACCCGGATCCCGGCTGCGTCGAAGACGTGGTCGCCGTCCTGGGGCTCGTCGAGCGCCAGGCCGTAGCGCAAGCCGGAGCAGCCACCGGCCTGCGCATAGAGCCTGAGACCGCCGCGAGGCAGGCTCTCCTTTTCGTGCGTGAGATGTTCCTTCACCTTCGCGGCAGCGGCCTCAGTGACTTCGATCATCCGATGCATCTCCCTGCGGCTGGCGAGTCTCCCTCACGCCGGCCAGCTCTTCCATGTTATCCGAGAACGCGTCGCGGAGGCGGCTGTAGGGGCGATTCATGAATCGCCCCTACGCCTGGCCACGGGGTGCCCCGAATCGTTGCATGGTAGAGGCACGGCGCGCCGCGCCGCGGACGTCTCGCCGCCCTTCACGCTCACCCACCGCCCATTCGCCAGGGACGCTCCGCCGCGAGATCGGCTATCCTCAAGCCTTCGAGCCTGCTTCTTTGGGGGGCGTGACGAATGACTAGGCCTTCGCGACTCCCGAGCCTGCTCGTGGCTCTCTTGCTCGGTGTGGCATGTCGACAGACAGCCGAAGCGCCAAAGACCCAGGCGCGGCCAACGAGGTCGGACGACCAATCGCTTCGCGTGATCGTAGACAACGATTTCGGCTTCTCTCCAGTTGGATGGTGGCTTCTCGACATCCGTGACGATGGCGAGGCGAGGTTGGCTGGGCATTTGCGGCAAGAACGCCGCTTCGCGATTCCCGCTTCCCGGATGGCCGAGCTGCGCGCAGCGCTCGCAGCGAGCGACCTTGAGAGCCTGTCGCGGCAGCATCACGGAACCCCTGTCATCGATGCGCCGAGGTGCCGGCTGCTCGTGCTCCACGGCGAGAAGAAGCACATGATCTCGTTGTCGCGATTCCGGAACGCGCCGCCGACCGCTGCCGAACGTCGCGAGGCACGCCGAGCATTGGACCTCTGGATCGCGGTGAAGAAAGCCGCGGGCCAACTCGAATTGCCCGACGTATGCACTGACATGCTCGGCAAAGAAGGACCATCCTAGGACCACGAGCTAGAGACGCCAGGCGGCTGTTGCGTGTCGGATCGGCCTCGCGTTCGCACGAGCGCACGATCCGGAGGCACCGACAGACGGCAACGCAACTGAGCGCGGGCGATATGTTTCCGGCACAATACGCGCGTGGCGACCTATGCGATCGGCGATGTGCAGGGCTGCGGTCGCAGTCTCGACCAGCTCCTTGAGCAGATTCGGTTCGATCCGGTCCGGGATCGGCTGTGGTTCGTCGGCGATCTGGTGAACCGCGGGCCAGGCTCGCTCGAGGTGCTGCGTTTCGTGCGCAGCCTGGGCGACGCCGCGACCGTGGTGCTCGGCAATCACGATCTGCACTTGCTCGGCAGAGCGGCGGGCGTGCGTCCGGCGGAGACAGGCGACACCCTGGACGCCGTGCTTGCCGCGTCCGACCGCGAGGTGCTGCTCGACTGGCTGCTCCATCGTCCGCTGATTCACGTCGAGGGCCGCTTTGTGCTGGTGCACGCCGGGCTTGCAGCCGAGTGGTCCGTTGCGACGGCCGAACGTCTGGCACGCGAAGCCGAGGCGGCGCTGCGTTCGCGGCCGGCGGCCACGCTCAAGCTGCTGCGCGGCAAGGCCGAGCGCCGTTGGCGCGACGATCTGAATGGCGACGACCGCCTGCGTTTCATCCTGCGCGCGCTCACGCGCCTGCGCCTGTGCGGCGCTGACGGTGGCATGGCTGCGGGACACAAAGGCCCTCCGGAAACCGCGCCGCCTGGCGCGATCCCGTGGTTCGACGTGCCCGAACGCGCGAGCGTCGCCGCGACGGTCGTGTGCGGCCACTGGGCCGCGCTGGGTCTGCGTCTGCGCGAGGACTTGATCGCCCTCGACAGCGCGTGTGTCTGGGGCGGCTGCCTGACGGCTGTGTGTTTGGAAGACCGCGCCGTTTTCCAACAGCCCTGCGCTGATCGCTGCTGACAGCGCGCCGCTCGGCTATTTCCTGCGGATCAGTGAGAGAAACTCGTCGCGCGTCTGGAGCTGCTCGCGGAACGAGCCCAGCATGCAGGACGTGACGCAGACGGAGTTCTGCTTCTCGACGCCGCGCATCATCATGCANNTCGATGACCACGGCGACGCCCTTGGGCTTGACGCACTCGGAGATGGTCTCGGCGATCTGCACGGTCAGGCGCTCCTGAACTTGCAGCCGGCGCGCGAAGAGGTCGACCAGGCGCGGGATCTTGGAGAGACCGACGACCTTGCCGTTGGGCAGGTAGGCCACGTGGGCCTTGCCGACGAACGGCAGCATGTGGTGCTCGCACAGACTGTAGACTTCGATGTCCTTGATGATGACCATCTCATCGTAGGCCACGGTGAAGAGCGCGGAGTTCAGCAGGGCGCAGGCGTCCTGGTGGTAACCCTGCGTCAGGAACTGCAGCGCCTTCTCGACGCGCTCAGGGGTCTTGAGCAGCCCCTCGCGCTGCGGATCCTCGCCGAGCAGGCGCAGCATCTCGCTCACGTGATCGCGGAACTTGGGACTGTCGCTGGCGGACATGGCTGCGGTCCTTTCTNNTCGCGATGGGCCTGGCGCAGGCGCTCGAAATTGGGGCTGGCCCAGATCTCGCGCAGGCTCTTGAGCGGACCTGTCTTCTCGTCGGCCACAGCGCCACCGTCGATCGCCAGCGTGAAGCCCTGGCAGCACGGCATCGTGTGGCGGCCGTCCCAGGTCACGACCATGCGGCGGAACGGGTCAGAGCACTGGAACTCGGAGGCCGTCATCTGCGCCCAGTGCGCGGCCTTCCAGTGATGCTCCTGGCCAGCGGGGAAGTAGCACTCGCTGACGCTCATCCAGTCCACGCCCATCTCGCCCTTCCAGAACTCCTCCATCCGGCCGCCGTCCACGTCGCGCGCGTTCAAGTTGGTGCGCACGACCGAGGCGCGGATGCGGCAGTCCGAGTTGCCCTTGCCTTCGGCGCGGGCGCGGACCGACGTGCGCACGGAGTTGAGCAGGACCTCCCAGTTGCCGCCGACGCGCTGCTTGCGATAGGTCTCGGGATCGCAGGCGTCGACCGAGAACATCAGGTCGGTGATCCCGGCAGCGACGATCTCGGCGAACAGGGTGGGGTCCTTGCGCGCGCGGCCGTTGCCGTTGGTGTTGAGCATGACGTCGGGGAAGCCCAGCTCAGCGGCTGTGCGCACAAAAGCGACGATCTGCGGGTGCAGCGAGGCCTCGCCGCGATAGTTGAGCTTGACTGAGCTGACGCCGAGCTCGGCGCACTCGCGGATCAGGCGGTCGTAGAGCACGGGGTCCATGTAGCCCCGCTGGTAGGTGTACTGGTTCAGGCCCTGCGTGCGGATGTGCTCGTGCGTCCAGATCTGGCAGAAGCCCTGGGGGTCGTCCTCTGAGCTGCCGCAGCGCAGGTCGCACATCGCCGAGGCCTCGAGGTCGACGTGCACCGGGTGGTCGGACGCGTCCCACTCTGTCTGGCGGCGCTCCCACTCGCGGCGATAGGCCTGATAGCGCTCACTGCGCGTGGGCTCTTGTCCGAGGACATGGAAGGTTGGGTCTTGGCTCATGATGGCAGCGCGGCATCGCGCACGACACAGCCGCAACTATCGAGTGTAGTGGAAAAGCGCGCGCACGTGGTAGCCGCGGTTTCCCGCTCGAGCCCATCAGTGGCCAACTTCTGACAGGCCGGTCGCCGGGCGAGTCATAGCGCCGGCCAGGCCTGGTGGCAGTCGGCGCAGACGTAGTACCACTTGCGACGCGCGTTGCGCGCCTGCGGGTCCTGCTCTTCTGGTCCCACCACCCAGGCCTCGGGCAAGACGTTGCGCGAGCCGCAGGCCGGGCACGGTGGCTCGGCGATCTCGGGCGGCAAGTCGTCGCCTGACGCCGGAGCTGCACCGAGCATCTCGCGCGCGGCCGACTCGTCCGAGGCGCGCACTTGCAGGCGACTGCCGACAGCGACGCCGTACATGCCGCCGAGGACCTCATCGGTGACAGACGCGGCAATGCCCGCGTCCTCGAGTGCCGTCCGCGCTGACTGAGCCTCGGCCCCCGAGATGAACCGCGCGACCGTGACGATCCGCTCGAACTCGTCGATCGGCGTCTCGTCGTCGCCGGGTTTGTCGTCGGTCATCCTAGAAGGATACGTCTTCGCTGCGGACCTAGCAAAGACCAGATCGGCGGCTACTGATGCTCGCTCTTCTGCTCCACTTTCGCGCACGTGAACGCCGAGTCGAAGAACTCCGCGTTGTCGAGATTGCGCTCCAGAAGCTGCCGAACGTCCTTCNNGGTGTACTCCCAGAACAGCCATTCGGGCTCAACCGGCTTGGGCCCGATCTCCTGGAGGTTCAGGAAGAGGCGGCCCTTGATCCGTGTCGCGTAGGCGCGGAAGTGGCTCGGCTCCTCACCCTCGGCCGTGAGGTACAGGAGGTATTGCCGACCGTCGTAATCCATGAAGGTCAGTCGACCGGGCTTCGGGTTCGCGTCGCGGCACTCCCAGACTGCCAGGAGCCGCGGGTCTATCGAGGCCTTCTTGACAGGCCCGAGCGGATACTTGAAGCCGACGATGCACCCCGCGGAGAAACAGGAGACGACCGCCAGCAGTGCTGCCATTCTCGCTCTCACGGCTACCTCCCTCTGTTGGAGTCCTTGTCCCCATCTTCCCACGAGAAGGACTTGGACAACCTCGGACTCGATCCCGTAGGATGAGCGTGAGGGGATTCTATGAAAGCGATTCTGCACACACGATACGGACCGCCGGAGGCTCTTCAGTTCACGGAGGTCGCCAAACCCATCCCCAAGGACGACGAAGTCCTGGTCCAGATCCGTGCGGCGGCGGTGAATCCGCTGGACCTGTTCCTCATGCGAGGCGCGCCGGTGATCCGCCTGATCCCAGGGCTGCGCACGCCAAAACATCGGGTCCTCGGCTGTGACATGGCGGGGCGAGTGGAAGCGGTTGGCAGACATGTCAAGCAGTTTCAGCCTGGCGACGAGGTGTTCGGGGTCACAGGTTTCGCAGGCGGGGCATTGGCCGAGTACGCGTGTGCTCCTGAAGACAAGTTGACGCTCAAGCCAGCGAACATCTCGTTTGAAGACGCAGCCGCCGTGCCCGTGGCCGCCATCACTGCCCTGCAGGGTCTTCGTGACAAGGGACGGATCCAGCCAGGCAGCAAGGTCCTCGTTGACGGCGCGTCCGGTGGCGTGGGCACGTTTGCGGTCCAGATTGCGAAATCGTTCGGGGCTGAAGTCACTGCCGTGTGCAGCCCGAGGAACGTGGACAGGGCGCGATCGATCGGCGCAGACCATGTCCTCGACTACACGCGGGAGGATTTCGCGAAGAGCGGGCAGCGCTACGACCTGATCCTGGGCGCCAACGTCCATCATTCGATCTTTGCCTACAGGCGGGCGCTGAGTCGGCACGGAATCTACGTGATCGTCGGAGGTGGTTTCGCTCGGATTCTCCAGGCCATGTTGCTGGGACCACTGCTGTCACTGACCGGCAGCAAGAGGACGCGCTTCTTCATAGCGAAGATAGACCAGAAGGATTTGGTCTTCCTGAAAGATTTTCTGGCAGCCGGAAAAGTGGCGCCCGTCATCGATAGACGTTACCCGTTGAGTGACGCGGCTGCCGCGCTGCGCTATCTGGAAGAAGGACACGCGCAAGGGAAGATCGTACTGACCGTCGAGGATGGCAACGACGCCTAGGCGGGCGTCGCTTTCGATGCGCGATCATTCGCTCGCGGCGCGACGGCGAGCTCGTAGAGCCGGGTCACGCTCTCGGTCGTTCCGCCGCTGAAGCGCTGGAACACGCTGCCGATGACGTCGCAGGCAGAGATATCGGGGAGTGCGATGACGATGAGAAACCGGCATGCCGCGGCCATCTTCATCTCTGTTGTCCAGCGCCAGCTCGCCCGCGCGTGCCTGACGAACACCTCGCCGACATAGCAGCCCAGACCGGACAGAAGCCCGGTGGCTTGCTGCTCGCTGGCGCCCGTCGCCTTGATCTTGTCGATGATGGCGTCGACCACGATGAGGCTCTCGGGCGTGTACGGCAGGTCGAACCCGAACTTCTTTTTGACGAACTCCGCCGCTCCGGTGGCCAGGTTCGCTGCTGTGGTTGGCGAGAGCTTCACAATGGGATCCCGTCGGAAAGGATTGCGTCAGCGGTAGAGCCGGGCGCCGCCCTGGACGAACTCGCGGGATTTCTCCTCGCAACCTGCGCGGAGCACCTGCTCGACCTCGACGCCCTGAGCCTGAGCGGCCTGGCGCAGCTCTTGGGTGATCTTCATCGAGCAGAACTTGGGGCCGCACATAGAGCAGAAGTGGGCCAGCTTGGCGCCCTGCTCCGGGAGCGTTTGATCGTGAAAGGAGCGCGCCGTGTCCGGGTCGAGCGACAGGTGGAACTGATCCTGCCAGCGGAATTCGAAACGCGCCTTGGAGAGCGTGTCGTCCCAGAAGCGCGCCGCAGGATGGCCTTTCGCGACGTCAGCGGCGTGCGCCGCGATCTTGTACGCGATGACGCCGTCGCGCACGTCCTTCTTGTTCGGTAGGCCGAGGTGCTCCTTGGGCGTGACGTAGCACAAAAGCGCAGTGCCGTAGGCGCCGATGAGCGTGGCCCCGATAGCGCTCGTGATGTGGTCGTAGCCCGGCGCGATGTCGGTGACGATCGGGCCCAGCGTGTAGAACGGCGCCTCGTGGCACACGGCGAGCTGGCGGTCGAAGTTTTCCTTGATCATGTGCAGCGGGACGTGACCCGGGCCTTCGATCATGACCTGGCAGTCGTGCTCCCAGGCGCGTTTGGTCAACTCGCCGAGCGTGTCCAACTCGGCGAACTGGGCCGCGTCGTTGG
>PMCG01000178.1 GCA_003155335.1 Acidobacteriota bacterium | reverse complement strand
GCGCCCAGGCCCTCGTTGCGCGCCACCTCCGCGCTGAGCTCGAAGGCGCAACGCTCCGGATCTGCAGGCAGCGCCTCGACATCTCCCTGATACCAGCCGGCTGTGAGTGTATCGAGCAACGAGCGCCAAACGCGCAGCGGATCGGCGTCTCCCTGCTCGTCGTCACGGCGCTGTTCGTCGAAGCGTGCGCGGGCGTAGTCGATCAGCGTGACGGTGATATGGCGCAGCGGCGGCGGCTCGGGCGCGAGCCCCTTGCGGGCCAGCCATCCCACGAACGCCATCAGGTCAGCTTCGCCCACGCCCGGAGCAAAGGTGATCACGCCCACGCCCTGGTCGTGCAGGCGTCGCGCGAGCCAGGCAAGGACTTCGCTGCCACTCTCGACCTGGCGGTCTGCCACGAGGAAGCCTTCGCCGGTCACGCCGACGGACAGAGCTCCGCCCTGCTCGAGCAGCGAGCTCAACGAGCGGTGCATGAGCGCGATGGCGGTGGCAACCGAGGGATGGCCATCGGGGTAGACGGTGGCGCGCTGCACGGCGCGGTTGACCTTGAGCAGAACCTCGCGCGCGCGCCCTGCCGTCTCGTCGTTCGCCGCCGTCGAATCCGCCACGCCCTGGCCCCCTGCATCTACCACGTAATGGTGCGTACTAATAACCAAGATACCACCAGCGTCAGGCCATGGGTGGGCGACCTCCATCGGCGCCGGGCGGCGCGCGCCTTCTCGCGCGGACGCGCCTGTGGCCGGTAGAGGCGGGTTTGAAACCCGCCCCTACGCGAACTGTCGCTCGACGGCGAGGGCGGCCCGCAACAGTCGGACGTACTCGTGATCACGTACCTCGACAGTTCCGAACTGCGCCAGGTGTTCGGTGAGGTACTGGACTTCTAGAAGCGCGAAGCCGCGTTCCCGTAGGTGCGTGGCCAGGGCCGCGAGTGCCACTTTCGAAGCGTCGCGCTTGCGGTGGAATTTGGATTCGGCGAAGAAAGCACTGCCCAGGTGCACGCCGTAGAGGCCGCCGACGAGCTGCGCATCGCTCCAGACCTCGACCGAGTGGGCTTTGCCCTGCTTGTGGAGATCGCCGTAGATGCGATGGAAATCCTCGCTGATCCAGACGGGGCGGCCCTCGGCGCAGCCACGCATGACAGCGGGGAAGTCGCGGTCAAAGGTGACCTCGAAGCGCCGGCTGCGCATCGTGCGCGCAAGGCGGCGCGGGATGTGGAGGTCCTGCAGCGGGATGATCGCGCGCGGGTCGGGGCGATGCCAGGTGATGACGCCGTGCTCCGGCGCGGCCATGGGGAACACGCCCGTGCGATACGCGCGCTCCACGAGATCAGCGGTCATCTCGCGCGTCACGCCGATCACATCCATGCGCCGAGGATACCAGCAGCCGCCCACGCTCGTCTTCGATTCGCCGCCCGACGCGCAAGGTCGGTGGCTTCTCTCGCCGGGCGCGGCGGTGTAGAGTGCTGGCCGCAATGAAACTGCTGCGAACCTTCTGTTGGCTGGGCGTGGCGCTGACCGGAGCGGTCGCCTTCGGCATTGTGGCCTCGGCACGCGGGGAGGGCGTGTCCGCCGCGTATCTGATTGTGGCCGCCGTATGCACCTACGTCATCGCCTACCGTTTCTACGCGAGCTTTCTGGCCGCGAAGGTGCTGGCGCTCGACGATCGACGCACGACGCCGGCTGTCCGGCTCAACGACGGCCACGACTTCGTGCCGACGAACCGCTGGGTCGTGTTCGGCCATCACTTTGCTGCCATTGCAGGGCCGGGCCCGCTCATTGGCCCAGTGCTGGCCGCGCAGTTCGGCTATCTGCCAGGCACGATCTGGATTCTGGCAGGGGTCGTGCTCGGCGGCGCTGTGCAGGATCTGGTCGTGCTCGTGGCGAGTCTCCGGCGCGACGGGCGTTCTCTGGCGAGGCTGGCGGCAGACTATCTCGGGCCAATTGGCGCGGTCGCCGGCACGCTGGGCATCCTGCTGATCATGGTGGTCCTCATCGCCGTGCTCGGGCTTGTGGTTGTCAATGCGCTGGCTGAGAGCCCGTGGGGCACCTTCACCGTTGGCATGACGATCCCGATCGCGCTCGTCATGGGGTTGATCATGCGCGGCGGCCACGGACGCTCCGTGTGGATCGCGACAATGGTGGGACTGATTCTGCTCGGCGCAGCACTGGTCGGGGGGCACTGGATCTCCAACGATGCGACGCTTGGCCCTGCGTTCACGCTCGGCCGCCTACCGCTGGCCTGGTTGGTGATCGCGTACGGACTGGCAGCTTCGATCCTGCCCGTGTGGCTGCTGCTCGCTCCGCGCGACTATCTCTCGACGTTCGTCAAGCTCGGCACGATCTTCCTGCTGGCGGGCGGCATCCTCGCTGTGCGACCACAGCTCCACTTGCCGGCGGTCACGCAGTTCGCTGACGGCGGCGGCCCGATCTTTGGCGGGGCCATCTTCCCGTTCTGCTTCATCACGATCGCNNCGCATGATCGGCTATGGCGCCATGTTGCTCGAGAGCTTCGTGGCGATCATGGCGCTCGTGGCCGCGGCCTCGCTGCCGCCAGGCGAATACTTCGCGATCAACACCAGCCGCTCGCTCGAGTGGATCGCGGCACAGGGCTTTCCCGTGACCGGGCCGCAGATGGCCGAGCTGGCCCTGCGCGTGGGGGAGAAGACGGTCCAGGGGCGAACCGGGGGAGCACCGTGCCTCGCGGTCGGGATGGCCGAGATCTTCGCGCGCTTCACCGGAGGTGGCCGCATCGTCGGCCTCTGGTACCACTTCGCCATCATGTTCGAGGCGCTCTTCATCCTGACGACGCTCGATGCCGGCACGCGCGTCGGCCGCTACTTGCTGCAGGACAGCGTGCACCGGGTGTTCCCACGGCTCGCGGCGGGAGGCTGGGTCGCGAATACCGTCACCAGCGGCCTTTTCGTTGCAGCCTGGGGTTACTTCTTGATCGGCGGCGTGATCGATCCTTTCGGTGGCGTGCGTGCGCTCTGGCCGCTCTTCGGCATCGCNNCGGCATCGCGAACCAGCTGCTCGCGGCCACGGCCCTTGCGATCGTGACGACGATCCTCGTGCGCACTGGGCGGACGCGTTTCGCCTGGGTGACGGGCCTGCCGCTGGCTTGGCTACTGGCGGTGACGCTCACGGCTGGCGTGCAGAAGATCTTCCATCCTGATCCGAGCATCGGCTTTCTAGCAGAGGCATCGGCGCGCGCTTCAGGCGCGCTGCCGACGGATGCGGCGACACGCGCGATCCAGGTCTTCAACGCGCGGCTCGACGCCATGATGGCCGGCATATTCTTGATCCTCGTGGCCATCGTCGTCGTCTCGGCGGCGCGCGAGTGGATCAGGGTGTGGCGCGGCCAGCGTGGGGTCGAGCCTGACGAGCCGCCGCTGAGCGGTGGGAGCGCTGGTCGTGGGTTCGGCGACGTGCCGGCGGTCGGCGGTCGTATGCGTTGTTGTTGAGCGCAGAGCCACCGGGTGTATCATCATTGACAGTTTCAAGGCCGCAGAGGACTGGTCTATGGATGCTCTAGCGCGGGCCGGACGCCGAATCGATGAGCTCTTACACGAGGGCTTTGGCAACGAGGACTCGCCGCTCTACCACGCCGTCAACCGCGCGATCGTCGGTCTGATTCTGCTTTCGGTTGTGTCGGTGACGCTGGCCTCGGTGCGCTCGATCTACGAAGGCAACGAGTGGATCTTCAACCTGTCCGAGCTGGTGGTCGTGACGCTGTTCACGATCGAGTACGCGATCAACATCTACGTCGCGCCGGATCGCAAGAAGTACATCCTCGGCCCCTGGGGCATCATCGATCTGTTGGCGATCCTGCCGTCGATACTCCTGCTCTTTGACCTGCGCGGGCTCAAGGTCACGCGCATCCTGCGGATACTGCGTTTCCTGCGGCTGCTGCG
>PMCG01000284.1 GCA_003155335.1 Acidobacteriota bacterium | reverse complement strand
ATCGTGCGCGAGTCGCAGGTCGTCCAGTTCGTCTATCTCGGCCAGTTCGGCGATCAGTTCGGGCCGGGCCAGCACACGCTCACGACGGACAACATCCCGATCCTGTCGCGCCTCAAGGGCTGGAAGTACGGTTTCGAGTCGCCCTTCAAGGCTGACGTCTACTACGTCACGACGCGTCTGTTCACCGGGAACAAGTGGGGCACCTCGAACCCGGTGATGGTGCGCGACGCGGACTTCGGCATCGTGCGACTGCGCGCCTTTGGCACCTTCGATTTCCACATCGTGGACGCACCGCGTTTCCTGAAAGAGGTCGCGGGCACGGACGATCACTTCCGGCTCGACGAGTTCGCGGACGCGATGCGCTCACGCATCGTCAGCATCTTCAGCGAGGCGCTGGCTCAGGCCAAGGTGCCCGTGCTCGACGTGGCCACGAGGTACACGGAGCTGGGTCAGGCGCTCTTGCCCTTGATCAACCCCGTGCTCGGCGAGAAGTACGGCCTCGAGATGACCAGCTTCATCATCGAGAACGTCTCGGTCCCGCCAGAGGTGGAGCAGGCTATCGACAAGCGCTCGAGCATGGCCGCAGTGGGCAACCTGAACGACTTCGTCAAGTTCCANNATGGCGCAGGGCCTCGAGAAGAGCGGTGCCGGAGCAGGCGGGATCGGCGCGGAGATGGCGGTCGGCATGGCGATGGCTCAGCAGATGATGAGCCAGGCGGGCGGTATCACCGCCCAGACCACGCCGGCAGTGGGTGGTGCCGCGCCTGCCGCAGCAGGGATCCCGGAGACGCTGAGCCCAGCCGATGCCGCGAAGACGCTGGGCGTGAGCGAGGCCGACGTGATCGCCAGCCTGGAAAAAGGCGACCTCAAGGGCAAGCGCATCGGCAGCCAGTGGCGCATCACCAAGGCAGCGCTCGCGCAGTTCCTCCAACAGTAAGGAGACTCCCGTGAGCGATCCACTGCAGCAGCCGGCCAGTCCGGCCGACAGCGCGGAAACGACCGCGCGCGACAAGTACCATTGCCCCTCCTGCGGTGCCGAGGCGAACTGGAATCCGGCCAAGCAGGCGCTCGTCTGTCCGTTCTGCGGCACCGAGTCCCCGGCCACGCTGGAGACGCGCGGCGCAGAGACCGTGATCGTCGAGCACGATCTCGTGGCTGCGCTCCGCGGCATCCCGGACTCGGCGCGCGGTTGGCAGGCGGAAAAGACCTCTGTGCGCTGCCAGAGCTGCCAGGCCATCTCCGTGTTCGACGCCGGCCACGTGGGCCAGCGCTGCGACTTCTGCGGCTCGAGCGAGCTTGTGCCATACGAGCAGGTGAAGGACGCGTTCCGACCCGAGTCGCTGCTGCCGCTCAAGGTCGCCGAGCCTCAGGCTCGCGAGTCGATGCGCACTTGGTATGGACGGCTCTGGTTCGCGCCAGGCGGTTTTGGCACGAAGGCCCTCACCGACACGGTCAAGGCCGTCTACTTGCCTTACTGGACGTTCGACGCCAACGCCGACGCATCCTGGACCGCGGAAGCGGGTCACTACTACTACGTCACCGAGAACAACAGGCAGGAGCAGCGCGTTCGCTGGACGCCCGCGTCAGGGTCGCTGTCGCACTTCTTCGATGACGAGCTGGTGTGCGCCTCGCGCGGTGTGGACGCAGGTCTTCTGCGCGGCATCGAGCCATTCCCGACAGAAACGCTTGCGCCCTACGATCCAGGCTATCTCGCCGGTTGGGTTGTCGAGCGCTACCAGATCGATCTACCGGCTGCTGCGCAGCGCTCGCGCCAGCAAATGGAGGAAGAGCTGCGCGAGATGTGCGCCCAGGCGGTTCCAGGCGACACACAGCGGAACCTGGTCGTACGCGCGAGCTATCGGGACCAGACCTTCAAGCACATCCTCGCGCCCGTGTGGCTGGTTGCGTACACCTACAGCGGCAAGACCTACCAGGTGCTCGTGAACGGCGTGACCGGGACGATCTCCGGCCGGCGGCCCTGGAGCTGGATCAAGATCACACTCGCCGCGCTCGCCGGCCTGTTCTTTCTCTATCTGTTCAACCACCTGCGGTAGCCACGGCGCCACAGGGGCGCAGCATGAAGACCAACGCGGTGCGCGCCCTCGATCGACTCGCTATCCGCTACGAGCTGCGCGAGTACGACGTCGATCCCGAGGACCTGACAGCCGAGACGGTCGCGCGCAAGGTCGATCTGCCACTGGAGCAGGTCTTCAAGACACTCGTTGCCCGCGGCGACCGCAGCGGTGTCGTACTCGCCGTCGTGCCCGGCAACTGCGAGCTGGACCTCAAGGCCGCCGCGCGTGCGACTGGCGACCGCCACATCGAGATCGTCGCGCTGAAGCAGGTTCAACCGCTGACCGGCTACGTGCGCGGCGGCGTGACGGCGTTGGCGTGCAAGAAGAACTACCCCGTAGTGCTCGATGACACGGCCATCCTCTTCTCGAAGATCGCTGTCTCAGCGGGCGTGCGCGGGATGCAGATCCTCATTCACCCCGACGACTACGTGCGCGCTACGCAGGCGACCCTCGCGCCAATCGCCGGTCCGCTCTAACCGTGGCGACGGGCTACTCCGACGATGCGCTGAGCCAGCGCACGAGCGCAGTGAGACCGGCGCCCACGAGGCCCGACGTCGAGACCTCGTCGAACCAGCTCGCACGCTGCTCGAAGGAGGCGAACGCTGTCTCGACCTCGCTGCGTGCCTGATCGAGCTGCAGCGGCAAGGTTGGATCGACTGTCTGTCTGGCGCGGTCCGCGTTCTGAAGCTGGGTGACGAGCTGCTGCGTCTGCTGCACGTCGAGCATCGACAGCGGCGAGCCGCAGTGGTCGCATTTGGAGGTGTTTGCCAGATCGATGGCTGCTCCGCAGTTGGAGCAGTTCACCGTCTGCACGTTCTTGCGCAGCTCCTCGACCTGCTCGGGTGAGAGGGGCCGGATGAAGTTCTTCTCGCGCAGGAAATCGAAGAAGGTGATCAGGCGCCCGTGCCCGCGGTCGCAGCGCCAGTACTGGAACGGCGTGTTCCGCTGCTTGTCGTGGGTGGCGATAAGCGGTGACCCGCAGCGCGGGCAGTCTGGCTGCTCTGCGACAGGCCCGCGCTTGGCCCCGGCCTGCTCGCCGATCAGCCGGAACAACTTGAGCGTCGTGCCCGGCGTCAACTGCAGGCTCTCGCCTTGGTCGAACCAGAACACCTGGCAGGCGAGGCAGAGATCGATCGCGAGCGTCCGGCCGAGGTACCCGTTGAGCGTCTGCGCCTCCATCGGCGCGCCACAGCCGGGGCAGTTCATCGTGGCATCGTACAACAGGCGCGCGGCCGCTTCCTGCTACGCCGCGGAGATCTTCAGCGCGATCGCATGATCGCAAGGCTTCGCCGGCGGCATCTG
>PMCG01000309.1:8627-10030 GCA_003155335.1 Acidobacteriota bacterium | reverse complement strand
TCGTTGCCGGCCATGAGCGGCGCGGCCAGCATAGACCAGAGGCTGAACTGCGCTCGCGACTCGGCCAGTGAGAGCCCTGCGTTGCCGACCTCAAGCATGTCCGGGTCGTTCCAGCTCGACGGGCCGGCGTATTGCTCCAGGCCGACCTGCGCGTCGAGGATCTGCTTCCAGCCGACCGCGTAGACACCTTGGCAGTCGTAGCAGTCGGTGACGTCGCCGGTGGTCCGCCACAATTGGCCGATCGGCTTGGCCCAGAGCCAGGGCTTGTTGTTGCCCCACTCGCACAGACTGAAGACGATGGGCCGGCCGGCAGCGACCAGTGCTGAACCCATGGTGCGGTAGGTCTCCTCAGCGTTCGCCGTGCCGTGACTGCACCAGTCGTACTTGAGGTAGTCGACGCCCCACGAGGCGTAGGTCCGCGCATCCTCGAACTCGTGGCCGCGCCCGCCCGGAAAACCAGCGCAGGTCTTGGTTCCGGCGCAGTTGTGGATCCCGAACTTGAGTCCGCGCGCGTGCAGGTAGTCGCCNNGCCTCCCAGCCGTCGTCGATCACGACGTAGTTGTAGCCCGCTGCCAGCATGCCGTTGGCGACGATGCTGTCCGCAGTCTCTCGGATGAGCTTCTCGTCGATGTTCAGCGCAAAGGTGTTCCAGCTATTCCAGCCCATCGGCGGCGTGGGCGCCAACCCCTCGAACCTCTGCGCATGGACCACAGTCGACAGCAACGTCAACACGCCAACGGTCAGTAGCCTCACGTTCAAACCTCCGGGCCAAAACACTGGGCGATCCTAATGCCGGCACAGTGCGGCGGTCAAACACGAACAACGAACGCTGGCCGGCCGCTCGACGCGCGTGAGACAATCGCTCGCACGCAGGAGGCAGTGATGAGGGAGATCGGCACGGCAACGGCTCTGATGGCAGTGGCCTCGATGGTAGCAGCGGCGTCCGCACCAACGCCGGCCAGGACAACGGTGCGGACCCTCGCCGTCGACGTTACCAAGGTGAAAGGCCCGCGCGACCAGGCCTTCCGCTTCTGCGTGGGCGCCGGACGCGCCAACGAAGGCCTGCGCGCCGACTGGCAGGAACAGCTCGCGACAGCGCATCGCGCGTGCGGGTTCCGCTACGTTCGCTTCCACGGCCTGCTGCACGACGACATGGGCGTCTACCGCGAGACGCGCGATGGCCAGCCGCTCTACAACTGGCAGTACGTCGACAAGCTCTACGACGCGGTCCTGGCAGCCGGGGTGAAGCCATTCGTGGAGCTGAGCTTCATGCCCTCGGCCCTGGCCTCGGGCACGAAGACGGTCTTCTGGTGGAACGGCAACATCACTCCGCCCAAGTCGTACGAGAAGTGGGAAGCGTTGATCGAAGCGCTCGCGCGCCACCTAGAGGAACGCTACGGACG
>PMCG01000309.1:4852-8458 GCA_003155335.1 Acidobacteriota bacterium | reverse complement strand
GAGCTCGCTGCCTCACCGTTCCCGCAGGTCGAGCTTCACTTCACGGAGTGGAGCGCGTCCTACTCCTCGCGCGACCCTGTGCACGACCACTACTTCTCGGCGCCGTTCATACTCTCGCGGCTGAAGCGCGTGGCAGGTGCGGCCACGTCCATGTCGTACTGGACCTTCACCGACGTCTTCGAGGAAGGCGGTGCCGGCCCCACGCCCTTCCACGGCGGCTTCGGTCTGCTGAACCTGCAAGGCCTCAGAAAACCCGCGTTCTATGCCTACCAGTTCCTCAATCAACTCGGGGAGACCGAGCTTGAGAACCCGGATCCGCAGTCCTGGGCCTGCCGCAGTCCCGAAGGCGTCCAACTGCTTCTATGGGATCTGCGCACGCCAGCGCAGGGCGTGGCGTCGAACCAGGACTTCTTCAAGCGCGACCTACCGGCGGCGAAGGTCGGTGACGTGCGCTTGCGCGTCGCCGGACTGCCGCCAGGCGACTACGAGCTGACGCTCTCGCGCGTCGGCTATCGCTCGAACGACGTCTACGCCGACTTCATGCAGATGGGATCTCCGACTTGGCTCTCGCAGCAGCAGGTGAAAGACCTCGCGTCGAAGAACGACGGCACGCCAACCGTCCGCCAGCGCCTGACAGTCGCTGCGGGCGCGCCACTCGAATACGTCCTCCCCATGCGCGAGAACGACGTCTGGCTCGCGGTCATAACAAAGAAGTAGGGGCGTAACGTCAGCGCGAGGGCCCTACCAGGGCGCTTGTCTGGCCGCTCAATCGACTCGTGCTCTCGCGCGGCGTCTTCGCCACAACCAACGAACCACGCCTCCAACCAGCCCCATCGCCAACGACTGTACGAGGAGAGCACCAAAGAACACGATCGGGCTCAGCTCTCGAACGGTCGCACGCGGAGCTGTTCGCATCGCGACGAGCACGGCCGGCAAACTGGCAAGCGCGAGCAGGCCATCCAGAACGCTCCTGCCCCCAAAGCCGCGGCCGAAGAGAAGGAACAGCGGGCAATCGAAACATGTCCCCCCGGGGTCGCGAGCCCGATCGAGCAGTTCGCTCGGCCAGGGCGTTCGTACCCATGCCAGAACGCACCACAGCGTCGCCAGGGTCGCCATGACGCTCACGCCCATCCAGAACGACTCGCGCGCCAGACGTTTCATTGCGCTTCCAGTCTCCTCTTGTGTGGCGGCATCACTTGCGCGACTTCACCGGCGGACGGCGTGTTCTCGTCGGTGGTCTTGGAACAATCGCGACGGTGGTAAGTGGTCTGCAGCTCGACCGCGTTGATGTTCATCAACCTGACACCCTTCGGACTACGTACGTTCGAAACACCTTGTCATGCCACGCCTGCTTCTGCCCGTCCCAGATGACCCAAAGGAAGCCGAGGTACAGAAACGGCGCAGAGACAAAGGCGGCGAATAGATTCCGCCCCAGGGCGCGCCAGAAACCGATGGACGCACCATCGCTGTTGACGACCTTGAGCCCAGCGACCTTGCGGCCCCACGACTGGCCGTTTCTGCCGACGAGGTAAGTGAGGTTCCAAAGGAACCAGACCCACGCCACCACGTCCGCCGTACCAAATAGCCCGTCGTCGCTCAGGAACCCGCTCGCGTTTCCGAGTATCCGGCGATCCACGAGGAAGTAGGCCGATAGGAAGACGAATGCGGCGATGAAGCCGTCGCAGATCTCGCCGAAGAGCCGATCACCGAAACCAGCGTGCTCCCACCTGCCCTCGTCGATCATCGCTTTCTGTCCGCAAAACGCTTTGGTATCGAGGAATAGGATACCCGACAAAGGCCGCTTTGGATGCGGGACAACGTGCCACCCCCGCAGTGCGATTTCCGTGCCATCGGCCCGCGCCCCGACCACGGACGGTGTTGGACTGCTGCTCGCCCCGATCAGCGAGTCCATCGCGCCCGAGGTGCTGGCGACGTCCGTGCAGTCGGCAGACGCCGTGATCGGGCTGCGGCGTGCGAACGGTCCGTATCGGAGTGCCCCCACCCAACCTCCCCCGCTCGCGGGGGAGGGGTCAGGAAAGCGCTAGATCCAGGCGAAGCGGGTTGCCACCGACTCGATCGTCTCTCCGAGCACGTTGACTCGCGACACGTCGCCAATGCCGAGGCCGGCCTGGTGCGCCAGCAGGATGTGGTTGTCACAGAACGCGAACGGCGGCGTGCCTCGCGCGGCGAGCGGATTGGCGTATCCCATCACGCGCACGCTCACCGCATCTGTCGCCACTGGATCGCGGCCGGCAATCAGCACGCCCGGTGACAGAAGGCGCAGCGGATTCGTCGGCGTCTCGGTCCAGGGACCTTCTCCCCCGGCAATGGTCGCGATGCCGTCAACGACCGCCAGATCGATCGGACGCGCGGCCGCGACGTCGGTCACGATGCGCGGGATGCGGAAGTAGGCGTCCTGATTCCCGAAGCCTGCCAGCTCTCCGGGCCGCGCCGCGATGGCGCCCTGGGCTCGGTCGTGCAGGCAGAGCCGGTACCCGACAGCGTCCTCGCCGCCTGCTTCCGAATCCGTGCCGTAGACCGCGTTCGGCGTGGCGCCAAACATGTTCTTGATCGCCAGCGTCACGCCAGCGGTCACGTGGTTCTTCATCTTGGCCAGAGAGACCATCACGTCGGTGTCGGCGTAGCAGTGGTTGACCGTGAAGTACGAGAACAGCCGCGGTGCACCGGGCACGTCGCGCCGCACGTAGCTCGCGCCACTGCCCGCATTGCGTGTGTTCTCGAAGCTCACCTTGCCCAACGCCGAGAAGGCGGTGCGGTCCCAACCAAAGGCGTTGGCGAAGTCCTCGAACGTGGCGCGCGACGGACAAGAATCCACGAAGCGCACTCGTGCCGCACCGAAATCGCCGAGGAGGCTGGCGAGCGCCAGGGCCGTCGCGGGATGCGTCGCGTAGCTCTCTCCAGGCGGCACGCCGGACATCGCGGCCGCATAGCCCGTGAGATTGACTTTGACAGTCACGGTCGCGCTGCGCACCAGCGCGTCGACCCCGCCAATGAGACTGAAGGCGTGCGCCAGGGACGCCTTCACGCCCTCTGGGTCGTACGTCTGCTGTCGCACGATGGCGACGCTGTGCAGCGACCCGTCGCCACAGCCCACGCTGAACAGCCCAGCGCCCGCGACCAGACCCGCGCTGCTGCGCAGAAACGAACGACGACTCACTGGCCCCAGGCCGACGACCGGCTCTCGCATGGGCTCCCCTCGCTCGCGACCTGGACGAAGCCTACCGCTCAGCGCGACTCGCAGTAGTCGATCGTGATCTGCGACCCATAGGTCCCGGCTTGCGACAGATGCACTGTCTTCGTCTCCCGCGTGTAGCTGTGCGGCACAGCCGCGCCGTCTACCGACGCCTTGATCGTCTCCTCGGCCACGTTGTCCTGGGTGAGCTGGAAGTCGTGGTAAAGGAGCATCTGCTGCGCGGTGCTCTCTCCGACCCGGCCGATGCCCGCCGCAATCTCGCTCACGTGGGCCATGTCGACCGCGATGCCGTTCGCGAGCGCGATGATGTCCGTGTAGCCGTAGCCCACCTCGTTCTCGGGCCCGGCCGGCACGTGCGCCGGGTCGGTGTAGATCACGCCCGCAACGAACAG
>PMCG01000309.1:0-4845 GCA_003155335.1 Acidobacteriota bacterium | reverse complement strand
GCCTCTCGTCCTTCGGGATCCGGCACAGGCGTCACGCCGGCCGGGTACACGGCACAGATGTCGTTCTCGTCCGAGATGAAGATGACCGCGAGCGCCGCATCGCCGCGGAAGAAGCCCTGCTTGCGCGCCAGCGTCAGGTTGCTGCCGCTCAAAAGCTGTTGGGTGGAGTACAGGCCCTCCTCGCCGCCGTCGGAGTCGAGGTCCCAATCCGTGGAAAAGCCCGTCAGCTTGGCGTGCAGGTCCTGGCGCAGGTCCGCATCGGACAAGTCGCGCGACTTGAGGATCACGGGTTCTCCGGCGCTGGTCTGGAAGAGCTTCCCGCTGCGGGAACTCGTGCTGCCGTGCGCGAGAAGCACTGCGATGCTCGCGTCGGTGGTGCTTGGGAGCGCGGCCATGAAGTTCGCGATCCCGTCCGCGATCGCGTTGCGCTCCTGGTCCAGTGAGCCGGAGGTGTCGGTCACGAAGAGCACGTCGATCTTCGTCGTGAGCCGGTCGCTCGGTTGCTTGAACGTCGCGATGTGGCACTGCCGACCCTGGCTGTCACTGTAATTCGATACGCTCTCCGAGCCGGCCGATGAGCATCCCGCAATACCCAGCGCCAGCACGAACAGAAACCCCAAGATCGCCCCTGAAACGCGCATCGCGCACCGTTCACCCCAGGTCGGTCCAGAAGCACTCGCCTCCATCACGACTCCTCGCACAAGGGCTCTTTGATCACCCCGTCTCCCCACGCACAGGCCCGGGCCTCTCGCATTCGAGCCCTGCCTCTCGCTGTCAGGACCAAACAACACTATCCTCGGTCGCGAACCGCCGTCAAACATGGCGTGTGAGATCCGAGCGCTGCTTCGCGAGACGCACGTGCCGCCGCGGCGACTGCGCATCGAGATCACGGAAACTGCGCTCATGGCCGGGGACTACCGCGTCGCTGCGACAATCGAGCGCCTGCAGGCTCTGTAGATACCCCTCGACATCGATGACTTCGCCACGGGTTACTCCTCCCCGCATTCGCACGCTCGCCGGGGAACCCCACACGTGCGATCTTCGTCTATCCTAGGAGGGGGCACACAATGACCAAGTTCCTGCTCTGGCTGATCCTGCTGGTACTGTGCTGGCCGCTGGCGCTTCTGGCCCTGATCCTCTATCCGTTCGTTTGGCTGGTGCTCCTGCCCTTCCGCGTCGTCGGCATTGCCGTCGGCGGCGTCCTGGGTCTGCTCAACGCGATCCTGCTCCTGCCTGCCCGAGTCCTGGGAGGACCGCGCCGCTTCTAGTTCGCCGCCCCGACGCCTAGACGAAGGTGACCTTGTTGATCTCGCGCAAGGTGGTCACGCCCGTGAACACCTTTTCGAGCGCCGATTCGCGTAGAAAGGTCATGCCCTCTTCGCGCGCAGCCTGCTTCAGCTCGGCAGCAGGACGGCGCTCGACGATCATCTGTCGAATGTGGTCGGACATGTCGAGCAGCTCGGACACGGCCGTGCGACCGCGAAATCCGGTGAAGCCGCACTCCGCGCAGCCCGCGGCCTCGTGAAAGACCTGCTCGCCGTAGAGCTCCGGATCCAAACCCGATTCAGTGAGCAGCGCGGCAGACACGGCGGCGGGCCGCCGGCAACGTTCACAGAGGACCCGCACCAGCCGCTGCGCCATCACGCAGTTCAGCGCGGACACGAAGTTGTAGGGCTCGACGCCCATGTGCAGGAAGCGTCCGATGACGTCGAAGACGTTGTTGGCGTGCACCGTCGTGAACACGAGGTGGCCGGTCAGCGCCGACTGCACCGCGATCTGCGCAGTCTCAGGGTCGCGCACCTCGCCCACCATGATCTTGTCCGGGTCGTGACGCAGGATCGAGCGCAGGCCACGCGCAAAGGTCAGTCCCTTCTTCTCGTTCACCGGCACCTGCGTGATCATCGGGATCTGGTACTCGACCGGGTCTTCGATCGTGATGATCTTGTCCTCCGGCTTCGCGATCTCGGAGAGCGCCGCGTACAGCGTCGTCGTCTTGCCGCTGCCAGTCGGCCCGGTCACGAGCACCATGCCGTAGGGCTCGGTGATGTACTTGCGCAGCTTGCGGAGGTCCGCGCCGGAAAAGCCCAGCACGTCCAGACGCAGGCTGCGGAAAGCGGCGTTCAGCGACTCCTTGTCGAGAATGCGGATGACCGCGTCCTCGCCGTGTAGCGAGGGCATGATCGACACGCGGAAGTCGATGGTGCGCCCCTTCACCTTCAAGCGAAAGCGGCCATCCTGCGGGACGCGCTTCTCGGCGATGTCCAGCTCCGACATGACCTTGATGCGGCCGATGATCGTGTCGTGGTGGCGCTTGTCGAGCGGCTCGATCGCCGGGTAGAGCATGCCGTCGATGCGGTACTTGGCCAGCACCTCGTGGTCCTTGGTCTCGATGTGCACGTCGGAGGCGCGGCGCTCGATCGCCCCGAGCACGAGCGAGTCCACCAGACGCACGATCGGGCTCTCGGCCGGCAGCGAGGCCAGGTCCACGGCCTCCGTGTCGTCGTCGTCGAGGAGCTGCAGTCGCAAGCCCTCCGTGGCCTGCGTCAGCAACAGCTCGCCGCCGCGATGTCGCCGCAGCACCTCCTCCACCCGCGCCGCAGGCGCGACCACCGCCTCGATCGGTCGCCCCAGCAGGAACTCCACCTCGTCGATGCGCTGTGGATCGTCGAGGCCGCCGAACGCCAGCACCAGCCGGCCGTCCGCGCCCTCGCGCAACGGCACCCACATGTGACGCANNGCAGCGGCAGCGAGCAGGTTCGTCGCGTCAGCGTCCGTGCTCATCGGTTGCGATGGTAGCACCGCCAGCAGGACGGGGACACCTTGGTCTTGCCGAGGCTCATCAAGGTCTCCCCGACTAGCAATCTCACACGATCACGCCGAGCTGACCGCGCGGCTCGTGGGTGGTGGCCTCGTACTCGCGCCAGGCGCGCGCCAGGCGCTTCACCCCGTCCTCGATCGCCTCCGGCTCTTGCACGAACGGCAGCCGCACATAGTCGGCGAACCCGCCGTCTGGCGAGTTGACTGAGCCGGGCACGATCGCGACGCCGTGTCGCAGCGCGACCTGCGCCAGTTCGGTCGCATTCCCGCGCGGCAAACGGACCCACAGCAAGAGGCCGCCGCCCGGCCGGCGCCACGTCCACTTCGGCAAATGCTCGCGCAGGAGCGCCGTCAGACCATCGAGCTTGCGCGTGATCTCCCGCTTCCGGGCGCGCTTCACGCGTGGAGCGAGCGGAAGCACCCTTGCCGCAACGGCCTGACTGAGCACGGGGCTTCCGAGATCGGCCACGGCCTTGAAGCGCGCCAGCCTCTCGATCANNGGAGGCGGCTCGCCTCCGACTGAGAGATCGGAGAGAGTGTGGTCTTCGACGATCGGCACCTGCATCTGCTCCGCGAGCCGCGCCACGGCACGTCGCGCAGGCTCCGGCAGGACCACGCCTGTAGGATTGTGGAAGGTCGGAATGAGGTACGCCATGCGCGCGCCGCGGCCGATGGCCTCGCGCAGACGCACGACGTCGACACCCTCAGATCCCACCGGCACAGACACGAGCCGCGCACCCGCTGCCGTGTAGCTATCGATCGCCCCCAGGTAGGTGGGATCCTCCACAACCACCGGCTCGCCGCGCTCCACGAAGAGCGCCGCCATCAGACCGATAGCCTGCTGCGCGCCGTTCGTGACGAGTATCTGTTCCTCGACAGTGGGTACGCCGCGGCGCACGAAGTCGGCGGCGATCGCCTGGCGCAACCGTGACAGGCCGAGTGGCAAATAGCCGTGGCCGGCAAAGAGACCTTCGGCCTCTTCCCGGACCACTGCCTCGGCAGCAGCCCTCACCTCCGACGCTGCATCGAGGTACGCGCCCAGGAACTCACACGTCGTCCCGAGATTCTGAATCATCCCGCGGAAGACCGTGTTGCGGCGGAACGCGCCGACGATCTCCCGCTCCTGCGCGCTCGGTCCACTCTGCGCCGCGCGGCGGCGCACGCTCGTCCCACTCCCCTGTCGGCTCTCGACCCAACCGTCGTCACGCAGCTTCGCATACGCCGACACCACCGTCGTCCGACTCACACCCAGCTCCTGCGCGAGCGTTCGCTCCGCAGGCAGGCGTGCGCCCGGCGCGATATCCGCCCGATCCACTGCCGCGCGCACAGCCGCGGCGAGCTGAACGTAGAGCGGGCCATCACTCGCACGCCAGTCTCCCAGCAGCACCTGCCAGCGTTTCATGCGCCCTCCCCTGACCAGTCCACTTTGGACTGATTGGCTCTTGATGCTAGCCCATGTGCGCCTAGAATGCAGCCTTCAGTCCGCGCCTCGATTGTTGTGGACTGCAAGTGGCCTTGCCTAGGCCTCGGGAGGGACGCCATGCCATTGCCGCGCTTCGCGTATTTCCGCAAGCAGATCGTGCCTTACCAGGATGCCCGGTTGGGCCTGCTCACGCACGGACTGAACTACGGTACCGGCGCCTTTGCCGGTCTGCGTGGCTACTGGAACGCGGACGACGGGGAGCTCAACGTCTTCCGGCCACTCGATCACTTCCGCCGCTTTCTTGAATCGGCGCGTCTACTGCGCATGCAGCTCGCCGTCAGCGAGGCAGATCTCCTCGAAGCCCTCACTTCCCTCCTGCGCGCCGAGGACCTGCACACGGACTGCTACATCCGCGCCCTGGTCTTCTACGGAGACGAAGTGATCGGCATCCGGCTCCACGGCTTGACGCCTGAGGTCAGCCTCGCGGCCGTGCCGTTCGGGCGCTACATCGCCAAGGCCGATGGCGCGCACGTCACCTTTTCCTCGTGGTGTCGCGTGGACGACAACGTGATCCCACCGCGCGGCAAGATCACAGGCTCCTACGC
>PMCG01000113.1 GCA_003155335.1 Acidobacteriota bacterium | reverse complement strand
GGCATGTCCTCGATGTCGCGCAAAAAGCCCATCGTCGTGTGTTTGTAGGTATGCGTCGCGAAGGCGTGATCGCGCTCCACCTCAAGCAGCTTGTGCATGGGGTCGGCGCTGTTCTTGTTGTATTCGCCGAGCACGGCGCGCGACTCGGTGCGGAAGGCCGCCTCAGGGTAGTCGAGGTTCTGGAAACGGTCCGCCTCGACGCGCAGGATCGTCTCGAGGTCTTCCTTGGCAAAGGTCGTGTGGTAGTTGGTGTAGTCGTCGGTGGTGTACGCGTTCTGGCGGGCGCCCGCCGCAGTCAGAATCGCCTGGTACTGCTCGGGCGGATAGGCCTTGGTGCCGCGGAACATCATGTGCTCGAAGAAGTGCGCAAAACCGGACTTGCCGGGCTCGACCTCATTGCGCGAGCCGGTCTGGACCGGGATCTGCAACGAGACGATGTTCGGGAAGCCGGTCGGGACGACGATCACTTTGAGCCCGTTGGCGAGCGTCCGCTCAAAGGCCTTGAAAGGCAGGATCTCGCCGCGGGCCGTTGCCGCAGCGCCGCGGCGCTCCGCGGCGGCCGGCTGCTTCGGCTGGGGCGGGTGAGTCTGTGCTGTGGCCTGTCGTACCATGAGTGCACCTGTGAGAGCGACAAGAGCGCTGAAGCGATGCGAGCGGGTCACGTCTCCTCCTCGCGTGAATCGGCCGCCGGGCCGGCAGCCTCTCCCGTTGATACCACGCGCACTCGGCAGCGGCAAGGGCGGCAGGTGCTGCGGCGACGACGGCGAGTCGCTGGCAGACTCTGCGGACCGCATCCGTCCCGACATCCCAAATGGGGTCTTGACGTGGCCCTTGACAGCGCTACGATAGATCTCAGGGACGGACCGAAAAAGAGACCGTACGCCTCAGGGGAGTATTGCCAGGTCGCCGTTGGTGATCCCGTCCCGAACGGCGGCAGTGTGCGAGGGAGAACGACGATGGGGGAGGAAGAGGGCTGGAAGGAAGGACGTAGCGCCTGGCACGCGGGGCCCCACCCCGAAATTGCAGGCGACGGTTGGCTCGCTCTTGACGACGACGATCTCCTCATGCGTCTGCAAGCCGTCGAAGACGACCACGCCCTCGACGCGGTCCTCATTGAGGTCGTTCGGAGCGGCCGGCATTTCTTTGTGCGACAGGAGGCGGCCAAGAGGGTGTGCAATCGCGACCTCCTGCTGGCCCATGCGGGCGACCGGCACATCGGTCAGATCCTGGCGCGCCGCATGAACCGCCGCGAGGACGTCATCTACCTCGAGCAACTGATCGCAGAGAGCCGGCACCTCGAGGTGCGCAAGGCGGCCGAGGCACAGCTCATCCATCTGCTACAGATACATTGCGACGCCTAGCAAGGCCGAGGGCGCGCTCGCGCCTGCTGCGCGTCAGTGATAGCGCGGCGGCTGCTGCTCGTCGTCCCGCCGCACGACTCTGAGATGTGAGGAGCGCCGCCGCAGCTCGCGCTCATACGCTGCCAGCCGTAGCCGCAGCCAACCCAGTCGGACGAATCGCAAGCGCTCGAGATAGAGCAGCATCAATCCCTGCGCGATGAAGTGCGGGACGAACGACTGCCATTCCTGGAAGACGGCAAACAGGGCCGTGAAACCGAGGGTCAGCAGTATGAGTGTCCGACCCTCGGCCGGCAGGACGAAGAAGATCAAGATGCGTCGTCCCGGAAAGAGGGTGGCCCACGCGATGATCAGTGCATCGACGACCGCCCACGGCGACGCGTAGTAGCCCGCTGTCGGCAGCACGGCCGGCAGCGCGAACGCGAGCAGACTCGTCAGGCTGGCAGCCACCACGGCGGACACGAGATAGGCCACGACGAAGCGGCGCGCCCCCCACGACTGGCAGAGGTCCGGGCCCAACCACGCGATCAGCAGGCACGCAAAGACGAGCGAGATGGGCTCTGTCTCGAAGAAGGCCCATGTCAGGAGGCGCCAGATCTCGCCAGCCCAGACCGCAGACGGCACGAGCACACTGACTGCGAGGAGCGACCGCCACAACGCGCCGAGGATCGAGAGCGTGGCCGTCAGTCCGGCCAGCCACGCCACTGGCAGCGGGAGCCAGCGCCCCAGGATCACGNNCGTCTGCGAGCTGCGAGGCGCTGCCGGCTGCGTCGCGCAGCGCCGCCTCTGGAACGAGGCCGACGATCTCGCAGTCGACGACGCTGGTTCCCTGACGTGCGGCCTCCTCGCGCACGCGGCTGAGCACAAGAGGAATCGGCGCGGCCTCGACGTCGACGAGGTTCATGCTCACCTGTGCGACCTTGCCGCCTTTGATCGCGAAACCGAGCGCACGAACTCCCTTGAGCCCGCCGTCGTGCTCACGCACGGCCCTGGCCACAGCCTTGGCCTTGGCCACGTCGTCTGTGGCGAGGTTGACGTTGAAGGCCACGAGCAACGGTCGTGCGCCGACAGCGATCGCGCCTGCAGTCGGGTGAACGCGCTCTGGCCCGAAGTCGGGACGCCAGGTCTGGTCTCTGCCGATGCGCTCACGCAGTCCCTCAAATCCTCCGCGCCGCACGTCGGCCAGGCGCGCGCGATCGAGATTGCCGGCCGCCGCTTCGTAGAGGAAGACCGGAATGCCCAGCTCGTTGCCGATCCGCTGTCCAACCTGGCGCGCCATCTCCGCGCAGTCCGCAAGCGTGAGGCCATTGAGAGGGACAAAGGGGACGACGTCTGTCGCGCCCATGCGCGGGTGCTCGCCTTGATGCTCGTTCAGGTCGATCAGCTCGGAGGCGCGCGCGACGAGACGAAACGCTGCCTCAGCCACAGGTGCGGGCCCGCCGGTGAACGTGAGCACGCTGCGGTTGTGATCGGCGTCCATGTGGCGGTCGAGAAAGATCGCGCCCGGGACCGAAGTCACGATGTCGATCAGCGCATCGACCACCTCGGGGCGCCGCCCCTCCGAGAAGTTGGGCACACACTCGACGAGCCGTTCCTGGCCGTTGTCACCGCTGGCCGCACCGGAAGGCGCCATGGCCGGCACAGTACCCCGCGTCTCTCGCACACGTCAAACTTCGCCTTCGACCTGCCTACGTCTTGGCGCCAAGGTAGAGGATGCAAGGGCGATTCATGAATCGCCTACGGCCGCCGCGCAAGGATGCCGGTCAGTTCACCGTCTCGCTGGATATGCCGGCTCCTGTCCAGAGCACGGCGTGATCCGAGAAGACCTTGAGATTCGTGAAAGGGCCGGTGCTGACGGCGGTGCCCGGACCAAACGCTCCACCAGGCGGGACGGTGAGTGCCTCGACGGTTCCAGCGGCGTTCGTCCAAGCTACGATGAATGTCCCGGCTTCGTCGCCGGCGACGCCGCCGAAGCTCTTGTCGTTCGGGGCAGACAAGAGGGTCGGCGTTTCCCAGGTTCCACCGGCTGGGTGCAGCGAGGCGTACGTGGCGACGCCGGTTGATTCGAGCACTCCGAAGGCGACGATGGCGTTACCGGCGCTATCGATCGCGGTGCCAATCCCCGTCGAGCCGTTGGCGGACAGCTGGGTAGCGGTGCTCCACGTTCTGACAGCCGTCCGAGTGACGACCCTGTCA
>PMCG01000282.1 GCA_003155335.1 Acidobacteriota bacterium | reverse complement strand
AGGTCGTAGCCGTCCAGCTCCAGGTCGGACTCGCATTCGGGGCAGTTAGCCATGCTCTCCTCCTCTCACCTGCGGGTCGATCTTACTCTCGGCAGTTCGTTCGGAGCAATGGGGCACCGGCTCGGCTGGGATAGAATGGCCCGGCACGGCCATGGGACTGCGCGAGATGCTCGAGGTCATTCCGGCGGACGCCACGGAGGAGATCGCCCTCGCGCGCTCGATCGACTTCGCGCGCCTGCCGCGTCACGTGGCGATCATCATGGACGGCAACGGCCGCTGGGCGCGCCAGCGCCACAAGCGCCGCATCGACGGGCACCGCGCCGGCACGGTCTCGGTGCGCGAGGTCGTGGAAACCGCGGCGCGCGTCGGCATCGAGGTGCTGACGCTCTACGCCTTCTCGGTCGAGAACTGGAAGCGACCCAAGCGTGAGATCTCCGCCCTGATGGCGCTGCTCAGGCGCTACCTGACCGCCGAGCTTGCGACGCTGATCCGGTCCAACGTCCGCTTGCGGCTCTTGGGTCGCCTGAGCGAGTTGCCGCGGGACGTGCAGGCCGGACTGGAAGACGCCATGGCCTCGACGCGCCAGTGCACGGGCTTGACGCTCAACGTCGCCCTCAACTATGGCGGACGCACGGAGATCGTCGATGCGGTGCGAGGCCTGCTGGCGGCGATGTCGCTCGATGGCCGCGCTCCGGAGTCGATCGACGAGGCCGCCTTGGCCACGCACCTCTACACCGCTGGCCAGCCCGATCCGGACCTGCTCATTCGTACCAGCGGTGAGCTGCGCGTGAGCAACTTCCTGCTGTGGCAGATCGCCTATGCCGAGATCTGGGTCGGCGAGGTACTCTGGCCGGACTTCCGGCGGCGACACTTTCTCGAGGCCTTGCGCGACTACCAGGGCCGTGAACGCCGCTACGGCGGCCTGGCCTCGCCGCAGTGAGCGCGTGATGAGCGGTTTCCTTCGCAACCTTGGCCGGCGCTGTGCTACCGCAGCCGTGGCACTGCCGCTGTTGACCCTGGCGCTGTTCTGGGGCCCTGTCTGGCTGATGGAGCTCATCGTTGCCGCGGCCGTGCTGCTCGGATTGCGAGAGCTCTTCGTCTTGCTGGCCGCGCGCTCGATCCGGCCTCTGCGAATCCCAGCCGTCCTCCTGACAGGCCTGTTCTTCTTGGATGCCGCTCACCCGGCTGTTGCGCATCCTCCCGTCGTGCCGCTGGCTGTCGTGATCGTGCTCAGCGCCGTTCTCTTGCGCCGCGAGGAGTTCGCGCACAGCGTACCGGCAGCGGCCCTGACGCTCCTGGGCGCGCTCTACCTTGGCGCGCTCGGTGGCAGCCTGGCCGCCCTGCGCTCCCTTGCGCCGGAGGGCGAAGGCCCGTGGCGGCTCACACTGCTCTTTGCCGTCGTGATGGTCGCCGACACGTTTGCATACTTAGTCGGCAGNNGTGCTCACCGCGCTCGTCGTGCGCCATTTGGGCCTGCCCACGCTGAGCCTCACGCATGCGGCGCTGCTCGGCCTGGGCGTGACCGTTCTCGGCACGGTGGGCGATCTAGCGGAGAGCCTGCTCAAGCGCTGGGCCGGCGTGAAGGACTCTGGCGCGCTGTTCCCCGGTCATGGAGGCATGCTCGACCGGCTCGACAGTTTGCTCTTCGGCGCGCCGGTGCTCTACTATTACTTCTTGTGGCGCTGAAGCGGCTGCGTGCGGGCCGCGTTCCCTTCCTCCCCCCATGAAAGGCCTTTCCATTCTCGGCTCGACCGGCTCGATCGGCACGAACGCGTTGCGCGTCGTGGACGCCTTCCCCGATCGATTCCGTGTCGTTGCCCTGGCCGGCGGGGGGAATGTTGCCCGTCTGGCCGAGCAGATCNNGTCGGCGAGGAAGGCATTGTGACGGTCGCGACGCACCCTGAGAGCGAGATGGTCGTGGCCGCGGTGGTCGGCGCCGTGGGGCTCGTTCCGACGTACCGCGCCATCGAGGCTGGCAAGGACGTGGCACTTGCCAACAAGGAGACGCTCGTGATGGCGGGCGAGCTGATGGTGGCGTTGGCCCGTCGCCACGGCAGACGGCTCCTGCCGATCGACTCGGAGCACTGCGCGCTGCACCAGTGCCTGAGCGGTCGGCCTGCCGCGAGCGTGCGGCGCTTGCTGCTGACGGCCTCAGGCGGCCCCTTTCGCTCGCGTCCACGACACACCTTCGCGGCCGTGACCCCGCAAGAGGCGCTGGCGCACCCGACGTGGTCGATGGGGCGCAAGATCACCATCGACTCGGCCACGCTCATGAACAAGGGACTCGAGGTCATCGAGGCGCACTGGCTCTNNTGCGCCTGCCGATCCAGTACGCGCTGTCGCATCCGGAGTGCTGGGAGGCCGCGATCCCCGGCTTTGACTTCAGCAAGGGGCGCAAGCTCGAGTTCGAGCCGCCGGACCGCGAGCGCTTCCCCTGCCTGACACTGGCCTACGAGGCCCTCGCGCGTGGCGGCTCGCACCCGGCCGTCCTGAACGCGGCGAACGAGGAGGCCGTCGG
>PMCG01000286.1 GCA_003155335.1 Acidobacteriota bacterium | reverse complement strand
CGGGCGGGTGGCGCCGTAGCCGACAGCATTCAGGCGGTCGGCGGACACCGCGGCATTCGCCAGGTATTGACTCACGGCTTTCGCGCGCCGCTCGGACAGTTCCTGATTGTGTTGGGCGCTGGCAGTCGAGTCGGTGTGCCCCTCGATTGTGATCTTCCACTGCGGCCGGGTCTTCAGCATGGCAGCCACGTGGTCGAGAACTGGACGCGATTCCTCGCGGATGCGATCCGAATCGGAATCGAAGTTGATCCCGTACACGCGCGTGCGTCCGAACTCCTCGATGTCTTTCGCCATCTGCTGTTCGATCCCGCCTGCCCAGTTCGGACAAGTTCCTGGGTCGCTGCCGCGCTTGGTTCCGGTCCAGAAACGGCCCGTGTTGGGATCCTCACCCTTGTACGAGAAGAGCCCGGCCCAGCGCTGACCGTCACTGGAGAACACCATGAACGCCGCTCCCTCGCTGTGCTCCTCGACCTTCTCGTGCCAGGTCAGCTTCAGGACGCGGCCTTCAATTCCCCCATCCGCGGTTCCCGCGTGGAGCTCATAGCAGCCGAGCACAGAGGCGCCCTCTTGTTTGATGTGCATCGCACCGTTGCGAGTGGAGTAGGTGCCGCTCACGTTCGGAAAGGGCGTCGTGGTCAGCCGCGTTCCACGCGCACGAAAGCGGTTGATCCCCAGGCCATTCGAACCGTATCCGTTCCTGACGTTGAGGCGCATCCAGCGTCCCGGCACTTGCGCGCTGGCCGGAAACGTCTGGCCGTCGGCTCGCTCCTGAAGCGACACGTCGGCGATCTTGTTGAATCCCGCCGCGGCGCTCGTGTCCGACATCTCGACCGCGATGTCCTTGGCAGCGCCGGCCGTGACCATGCTCGTGTCGAACTCGACCTGCTTCACGAGCGAGCGTTCCGGCAGCTCGATCACGATGGTCTGATTGGTGGCTGCTCCGACCGCCCAGCCATTCTCCGTGTCAAAAGGCCCGCGCAGCAACCAGGAAGCGGCATTGACCGATTCCGGATCCGGCTCCTGCACGACCAAGGCGCCGGACGCGAACGCCACTAGGTCATCCTCTGGAAGGGCCGCAGCAGCTGTCGGCGTGGCAGCAGGGGCGGCCTGCCCTCCAGCGACAGCTGAACCGGCGGAGCTCGACGACCCGGCCGAATCGCGCGTCGCATTGGCCCCGGTCCCCTGCCCTCTGCTGCAGGCCATCGAAATAGCCACTGCCAGACACAGGAACATCGAACGCTCTCGCATATCTCCACCTCGTGCGAGAGCAAGAGTACATCCATCTTCCCTGAAGCGCTCACCGGCCGCGAAGAGCACCCAGGTGTAGACGCGGCATCCTGCGTCGGCCAGCATCAGGGCCTCGGCCTCACCCGAGGGACTTCTTCTGGAAGGTCGTGGAGGCGCAGATCACCTTTGAGGTGGATGCCTCGGGCCGTGCCGTGGCCCTGGTGCTACACCAAAACTGGCAGAACCCGCGGGCAAAGCGGATCGAGTGACTCGCGCGCACGTATCGGCGGGGGGCTGCTGCGCCACGACGGCACGCGCGATGGCGCGTCGGCGAGGGTGTACACTGACCAGCCGTGCCGATCAAAGCGTACTCCGCCCTCCTCCTCGCTTGCGCTCTGTGGGCAGTGTCGTTCGTTGCCACCAAGAAGGCGCTTGAATCCGCACCGCCACTCACCGTGGTCGCGCTGCGCCTGATCGTCTCGGCTGCGTGCTTCCTGGTCTGGCTGGCGCTGACGCACCGACGACATCCCCTGTCTGCCCTGCACGGCTTTGGCACGCGCCTGGTGCTGCTCAGTCTCTGCGGCGGCACCTTTCACTACGGACTCCAGACAGTCGGCCTGCAGTACACCAGCGCGTCCAACGGCTCGCTCTATGCCGTCACTGCCCCGGTGACGATCGCCGTCCTGGGAGCGCTGTTCCTGCGTGAGCGGCTGACGTTCGGAAAGACGGTCGGGATCTTGATCGCGCTGGCCGGCGTGCTCACGGTGATGGGCCTTGAGGAGCTGCGCTCGTTCGAGCTCGGCGGTCGCATCTGGGGCGATCTGTTGGTGCTGACGAGCATCGTGCTGTGGGGCGTGTTCACGGTGCTTGGCAAGAGCGCCGCAGATCGGCTCGGCGCGCCGATCATGACCGCCGCGGTCACGGTGCTGGCGGCTGTGACCATGCTCCCGGTCGGGTACTGGGAGCTCGAGCGCCGCGGAGTTTCCCTCCGCGCGCTTTCGCTTGAGGCTTGGGCAGCGATCGCCTTCCTGGGCATCGGATGCTCCTTCCTGGCGACGCTCTTGTACTTCGTCGCCCTTGAGAAGAGCGAGTCACAGAAGGTCGGGGTCTTTCTCTACACCATCCCGCCGATGACCGCGATCGTGGCGAATCTTGTTCTGCACGAGGCGCTGGGGATGCGCTTCTTCGTCGGGTCCGCGCTCGTGATCGGCGGCGTCGTTCTCACGGAGCGAAGCTGATTCGTGGTGTTGCCGGCGTAGGGGCGGGTTTGAAACCCGCCTACGGATGGAGGGGCGTATCCTTCTCAGGCGCGAGAATAACAAGCAGATGCGCCGACTGAATCCGGAGCTTACCAACGAGGTGTGTGCATGAAGAAGATGACGCGTATCGCCGTCGCGTTTCTGTTTGGTGCGTGCCTGGCGACGCCGCTGGCCGCGCAAGAGGCCGCCAAGCCGCCCAAGCCGGCTTCGAGCGCATCGGACGCGTTGCTGGGAGCCTGGAACTACGAGGGCGGGAAGCTTGTGGCCATGGCCGAGGACTTCCCTGCCGACAAGTACGACTTCAAGCCGAACCCGGCGCAGCGCTCTTTCGCAGAGCAACTGCTGCATGTAGCTGGCGGGAACTACGGATTCACCAACGCCGCGCTGGGCAAGAAGAGCGCGGAAGAGGACTTCAAGCGCGACCAGTACAAGACGAAGGCCGAGATCGTGGCAGTCCTGAAGAGGTCGATCGAGGACGGGGCGGCGGCGATCAAGGCCAAAGGCGACACTGGGCTGAGCAGCGAAGTGATGTGTCCCTGGGACAACCGTCTCATGCGCCTCTCCGAGGTCGCCTATGCCTACGTGGTCCACGCCGGCGAGCACTACGGTCAGCTTGTGGTCTACTACCGCGTCAACAACATGGTGCCACCGGATTCACGCCCGCACTGACGCGGACGACGTGCGCCTTGACCGGGCCGGCACGCAGCGCGATCCTAGACCCTGGAGCGACTGAGCCAAGTCAAGGTTCGGGGAGGAGACCAAGTGAGACGACATGCGGCGTTGTGGGTCGTGGCAGTGCTGTCGGTCGCGCTGGGCAGCAGCGGCTGTCAGAAAAAGGCCGAAGAGAAGCCTCAGCCAACGGGCCTCGCGGCCCAGTTCGACGGCACCGTCAACGACATGGCAGTGATGCGCGCCGCCACGGAAGCGTCGAACAAGGTCGTCCGCAACGCCACTGACTGCGAGGTCGTGAAGGCGTCGCTCGACGAGGCGCGGGCCAAGCTCGACGAGGCGTTCAAGAAGGTCAAGACGACGACAGGCCAGGCCTCGCTCCAGATGCTGAGCCAGCAGGTCGAGCGCGTCGCCAGCGGGTGTCCCTGAACCGTATGCGTCCCTGATCAGCGCGAACCGCCGCGGCTTCTTGCGCCGCTGCTCTATCGTGCGCGCCAGCGCGTGACCGGCTATCCTTGTCCGCATGTTGCGGCTGGGGCAGCGATCCTTCTCTCTCGCGCAGACGGCAATCTGCTGCGCCGCCGCGGTTGCGAGCTTCGCCGGAGCACACTCCGCGCTCTCAGCGCCGACGCCGAGCGGCGTGGCTGCCGCAACGCTGGCACGCGCGGTCCCGCCCGAGCCCCTGCTGGCACTGGCCTTTGTCAGCGACACGCGCCTGCTCGCGCTCTCGGCCAGCGCGGTGACGCTGCTGCGAACCGACGTCCCTGAGCTGACCAGCGTGGCGCGCCTGCCACTCGAGGCGCCGCTCCTGGCCGCGCGGGCGCCGGCTGGCTTGTTCGTCGTGGACCCTGAGTCTGACGCGGCGTGGGTCGTCACCAACCGCAGCGCTCGCACCTGGCTCGTGGTCTGGAGCGACGACCGGCTCGCCGTGCGCGCAGAGGCCGAGGCAGCGCCTGTGCCCGGCTCGTCGCGGGCACTGCGCTACCGCGAGAGCACGAACTGGATCGAGGGCGACGTGCCGCACCTGGGCAGCGGACCGTTCCTCGCGATCGAGCTGGTCGAGCGGGGTTGGGCGGTCACGACCTCTGCGCGGCTGTTGTGGGCCAACGCAAAGGCCCTCAGGGAGGAGAGCGAACGCCCGCGTGTCGGTCCGACGCTGGCCGCGCTCTGGCCTGGCTGGGTGGCGGCCTCCACCGACCACCCGCCCGGCACCGGGGACGCCCTGCTGATCCTCACGCGCACCAAGGGGGCACTGCGCGAGGTGGCCACGCTGCCGACCGACGACTCGATCCACGCGCTCGCCAGCCGACGCGTGGGCACGCACATGCGCCTGGCCGTGGCCAGCGAGACGGCCTCAGGCGCGACCCGGCTGATCCTACTCGAGCTCAAGCGCGGCGAGCCATGAAGATCCGAGCCCAGCGCAGGCTGCTCGATGGACTCCCGTTGGCGGTCTTGTC
Source organism: Acidobacteriota bacterium (assembly GCA_003155335.1). Taxonomy (GTDB): domain Bacteria; phylum Acidobacteriota; class Vicinamibacteria; order Fen-336; family Fen-336; genus FEN-336. The sequence continues at coordinate 3,434 of PMCG01000286.1, read as the reverse complement.
CGCGTTGGCGCTCGCCAGCCTCGGCGCGCTCGGTCCGCGCTACGGCGGCCGGCTGGCCATCGGCGTGCTCGACCTCGACACCGACGGGAGCCCGAGCTTCACGCGCGATCGCGGCGCACGCCTGTTGCTGGGCCTCAGCCACGAGACGCTCCTGGCCCTCGACGACGCCGGCGCCATCGCCCCTTCGCTGGCACAGCGCTGGTCTTCTGCGGCAGGCGGCCGCGAGTGGACCCTTGAGCTCGCCGAGACAGCGCGCTTCCACGCAGACACTCCCGTCACCGCCGATGACGTGGTGCGCTCGCTCTCGCGTTTCCTGCGCAGCGGCTCGCCCGCAGCGGCACTCCTGGCCGCACGTCTCGAGGGAGGCGATGCCTATCGCCGCGGCACCAGCGACGTTCTCGCCGCGATTTCCGCCACCGACGTCCATCGCGTGCTGCTGCGTTTTGCGGCGGAACAGGCCACACCTCCGGCGGAACTGGCGTCGCCTGCGGCAGCGATCACCAGCGCCGACGGCGCGGGTTGCGGCCCGTTCTCACTGGCCCATGTCGTGCGCGGTGAGCGCGCCGCGCTCTTGGCCTTTGATCGCCACGTGCGCGGCCGCCCCTTTGTCGATAGCGTGGATCTGGTGCGGTATGCGGACCGCCCAGCCATGCGACTGGCGCTCGAGCAAGGCAAGATCCAGGCCGCGCTCGGCGAATCCGGCGCGACGGCGCGCGTCGCGCGCCTGCTATTGCTGCTCGACACCGAACGCGATCTCTTTCACTCCCTGGCCGCACGCCGGCGTGTCGCTCGCGGCTTCGACCGCGACGTCCTTGTTCGCCGCTTCATGCCCGAAGCCCAGACCGCCTGCCGCCTGCTGCCGAACGAGAGCGCACGCTGCGACTCACCGGCTCGTCTCGATGCGCCCAATACTCCGGACGCCCCGCTGTTGCTGACCGTAGATTCCACGCTCAATCCGCTCGCCAGCCAGCGCGTCGTGGCCCACCTCGTGGCTCTTGGATACCGAGTGAGCGTCGCGGTCCTGCACCCGGACGCGGTCGTCTCGACGCCGGCCGACGCGCGCCTGTTGCTGTGGTGCCCGGAGGTCAACGAGTCACTGCTGGCCTTGCACGAGCTGGCACTCCTGGCAGGCACGCTGAAGCCGCAGCAACTGGCGGTCTTCGCCGCCGAGGCCGCACACGGCCCGCACCAGGCGACCATCGACGAGCAGGAGCGCAGCCTGCTGGCGACCGGCGCCGTGGTCCCGTTGGCTGTCGCGCCATTGGCCGCGATCGGACCGACGCCGCTCGGCGTCAACGTGACACCGACTGGTGTCTTGCTCCTGGAGAACACGTGGCTGCCCCTATGACGCGCACGCCAATGACGCTGCGCGCGCACCTTCTCGTGGCCTTCGTCATCGTGGCCGTGGTGCCGATCCTGGCGCTTTCGCTGGCACTCACGCTGCGCGTCGCGCGCTCCCAGGAGTCGGCCGCGGCTCGGCGGCTGGGCGGGGCTCTGACCGCGGTGCGCACGCGACTGAACGAGCTGCGCCTGGTGGCCCAGGCGCGCGTGTCTGCGCTGGGCGATCGCGACATCCCGGCTGCGCAGGTCGAAGACGAGGCCGATCTCACCAGCCCCTCGGTCTTGCACCACGATCTGCCGATCATCGAGATACTCGACCCAGCCGGCATAGTTGTGGCCTCGCACCACTGGCCTGCGGCCATCGGACTGCCTGACCACGACTTCGTCTTCTCCACCGACGGCGCGCTGCGGCTGCAGGCGGTCGGCGAGGGCTACGCCTACCGCGAGCGGCTGACCCTGACCGCGTCGCACGCCACGCGCTGGCGCAATCAGCGCCTGACGGTGCGTGGCGGGTTCTTTCTCGACGAGGACTTTCTGGCCTCCCTGGCCACACCGCTCGGCATGGCTGTGGGTCTACGCGACGAGCGTCACGGGGAGTGGCGCGTCACTTCTGAGTCGCCGCTGGCAGCCTGGTCCAGCCCCGTGCTCGACCCGCGTCGCGGACAGGTGACCTTGGACGCGCTGACGTATCGTTGGGCCGCAGAGCCACTCGAGGCCGGTCTCTGGATCGTCGTGGCCATCCCTGCCACGGAGCTGGACGATGTCACGCGCGAGCTCACGCGCCTGTCCGCCCTGGCCACAGCCGCAGCGGTGCTCGCCGCCGCGCTGGCCGCACTTTGGTTCTCGGCCTGGATTGCCCGCCCTGTGCAGCGTCTGGCGCGAGCGCTGCCGGCAGTCGCCCGCGGCGAGCGAGGCGATCCCATGCCTGTCACCGGCGCGGCCGAGGTCGCGCAGCTGGCCGCCGAGTTCAACCGCATGACCGCGGAGCTGTTCGAATCGCGCGAGCGTTTGCTTCAAGCCGAGCGCGTTGCCGCTTGGCGCGAGATGGCACGGCGACTGGCGCACGAGCTCAAGAACCCCATCTTTCCCATCCAGGTTTCCATCGAGACGCTGCGCCGCGTCTTCGACCGCGGGGCTGCACGCTACGCCAGCGGCGAGGCCCTGGACAACGACGAGTTCGGCCGTCTGTTCCGCGAATCGTGCGACACGATCCTGGACGAGTTGCGGCTGCTGCGCGGGATCATCGACGAGTTCAGTCGCTTCGCCCGCCTGCCCCAGCCGCGCTTCGCGCCGACCGACATCGGGCTGCTGGTCGAGCAGGTGCTCGCGCTGCACCGCCCTGGCGCCGGGCTGGTCACGATCGAGACCGAGCTGGCGCCGGGCCTGCCGCCGATCCTCGCGGATCGCGATCTCCTCTCACACGCCCTCGGCAACCTCGTGGCGAACGCCTTCGAGGCCATGCCCGACGGCGGCATGCTGCGCGTGCGCACGCTCAGCACCGCCGCGGGCGTCGCAGTCGCCATCGAGGACAGTGGCCCGGGCATACCGGAGGAGCAGCGTCTGCGGCTCTTCACGCCCTACTTCACGACAAAGAGGGGCGGCACAGGTCTGGGCCTGTCCATCGCCCAGAGCATCGTCGCAGACCACGGCGGGCGCATCGAGGTGCGCACCGAGGCTGGCCGCAGCACCACCTTCACGCTGATCTTGCCGTCGCGGCCGCCTGCGCCTGCGGGCACGCGTGCGGCAGACAGACAATCCGATTAGAGTAAGAGGCCAGACGCAGCGATGAAACCCACGATCCTGATCATCGACGACGACCCCGGCACGCTCGCCTCGCTGGCGCGCGCCTTTGCGCTGGAGGGTTACGAGACCGTCACGAATTCCTCGGCCCGCGCGGCGCTCGCCCGCCTGGCGGAATCGCCGGTGGACGCGGTCGTCTCGGACGTCGTCATGCCCGAGATGAACGGCCTGGAGCTGCTGGAGGCCATGCGCGCCCAGGCGCCGGGCACCCCGGTGATCTTGATGAGCGGTCAGGCCACGCTCGAGATGGCCGTCAAGGCCACGCGCCTCGGGGCCCTCGACTTTGTCGAGAA
>PMCG01000204.1:762-5526 GCA_003155335.1 Acidobacteriota bacterium | reverse complement strand
ACCACCATCCCGCCCGCGTGCCGCTCTCCCTCGACGACCAGCTCGATCTTGTACGTGTGGCCGTGCATTCGGCCGCACTTCTCGTGCCCTGGCAGAAAGTGCGCGCAATCGATGTAGTCGATAATCCCCAGCCTCATCCAGCCTCCCACNNCAGCGCCCCACGGCAACAGCCGCAATCTGGAACCAGGGACGCGCGAGCGGCACGCGACACGCGCGCCGCTCGCGCGGTAGGATGCACCAATGACCGCTCGCCATTTGAGACGCGCCGCTGGCACGGCTGTGCTGGTGAGCTTGGTTGTCTTGTCCGCCTGCTCCGTCGTCAGTGAGCACTCGCTTGTTGGCCAGTGGGTCAGCACCGTCGGACCCAAGCGCACTCTGGATCTGTTCGAAGACCGCACGTACGCGTTGCGCTTCTCCGGGAAAGTGCTCGACGTCGTGAGCGCGCTGGTCGGGCCAGAAACGGGAAGCTGGCGCGTGGAGGGTCGCACGCTCGCGCTGACGCATCACGGAGACTCGAACGCCGAGACGATCCGCCGATGGCCGATCAACGAGCAGCATGACGACGAGATCGTGCTGGCCGGCGAGCGTTGGCGACGCGCGCAGCCCGGAGTCGCGCCCGCGCTCGGACGCGAGTGATCGAGCAATGCGAATGAAAGCTCGGACGTGGTTCCTGCTGAGAGCGCTCGCGGTAGCGCTCGCGATCATGGCCGCCGCTGTGTACGTGCTGCGGTGGCCCAGCGGTTGGTCCGCGGTGCGCGTCGATATGCCGAAGAGCCAGGTCCTGGCCCTCGTGGGCCCGCCCACGGTCGACGAGCGCGGGGTCAACGGCCACTTCTGGATCGAGCAGCGGCACATGACCCGCTACGAGCTGTGGATCGCATTCGATCGCGCCGACCATGTCGTTGCCTTCACGATCGACAGGCGCATCGGAACAGCGCAGCACTTCCACGAGGAGCGGCTCAGAGGCGACCTCAGCCTGCGCTCCGACCGGACCCGTCGGTAGCTCGGCCCATGCGCAATCGCGAGGACCGCTGACCGCGTGCTGCCTTATCTCATTCTCGGAGCCACGTATGCGTTCGCGGCTGCGATCCAGCCTGGGCCTCTTCTGACCTACCTCGTCGCGAGAACACTCCAGAACGGCTGGCGACGCACGCTGCCTGCGACGTTCGCACCTCTCGTGAGTGACGGCCCGATCGCGCTGCTCGTGTTGCTCGTGCTCAGTCACCTGCCGACCCGGCTCGAACCGCTGTTGCGCTGCACGGGCGGCGTCTTCCTGCTCTACCTCGCGGCCAATGCCTTTCGAGCGTGGCGGAACTACCAGGCGCCGCAGCCGGCCGCGAACCCGCCGGCGCGGCGCAGCCTGATCGAGGGTGCTGTCGTGAATCTGCTGAACCCGAACCCGTACCTCGGCTGGAGCCTCGTCATGGGGCCGCTGCTGCTCAAAGCCTGGCACGAGACGCCCGTCAACGCCTTCGCGCTGCTGGCAGCGTTCTACGGCACCATCGTCGTGACCGTGGCCGGGGTGCTGGCGCTATTCGCCGGAGCGGGTCGACTCGCTCCGCGCATCAGCCGCGACCTGGTCGGCGCTTCTGCTCTCGCGCTCACCGGCTTCGCGGTCTATCAGCTCTGGTCCGGGACAAAGATGCTCCTGGCGCAGTAGTGCTGTGCACCGCACCGCGCGCCGATGCACGCCTGCGACACCGAATCGGCTACGACACGACGGCCTTGACGAGAACCTGCGTCTTGCCATCCCTCGGCGACGGACTGACGTCGCCGGCGATCCGATGTCCGTCGACGGTGATGGCAACATGGCTCCCCTTGCCTTGCGCTCCACGATGATTGAGGCGCGTCCAGGGCTCGTTGCCGCGGGCGTGGACTCTGGCATAGGATGTGGCTCCTGGAGAGTGGCGCATGTTCAAACCTGAGATCAAGGTCCTCGACTGCTCGATCCGCGACGGGGGTCTCATCAACAACTGGCAGTTCGAGGATGAGCTCGTCCGCGCCACCTATCGGCACCTGAGCGAGTCCGGCGTCGACTACATGGAGATCGGCTACAAGGCCTCCAAGAGCCAGTTCGACCCGAAGAAGTTCGGCAAGTGGCGCTTCTGCGCTGACGAGGACGTGCGCCGCGTCATCGATGGAATCGAGTCGGAACTGAAGCTCGCCTGTATGGTGGACATCGGCCGCGTCGAGGCGGAGGACGTCGTGCCCAGGGAGCAGTCCCCCTTCTCCCTGATCCGGGTGGCCTGCTACATCAAGGACGTCGACAAGGCCATCGCCTTGTGCGACATGATCATGGACAAGGGCTACGAGACCACCGTCAACATCATGGCGGTGTCAACGAACATCGAGCGTGAGATCGACGAGGCCCTCGACGACCTCAGCCGCACCAAGATACCGGTCGTCTACGTCGTCGACTCGTATGGGGCCATGCATCCCGAGGATGCCTCGTTCCTGGTCAAGAAGTACAAGGCCGCGCTGCCGAACAAGACAGTCGGGATCCACACCCACAACAACCGGCAACTGGCCTTCGGCAACACCATCCAAGCGATCATCGATGGCGCCAGGATGCTGGATGCCTCGGTCTATGGCATCGGCCGCGGACCAGGGAACTGCTGCCTGGAGCTGCTGCTGACCTTCCTGCAAAATCCCAAGTTCAAGCTGCGTCCGGTGCTCCAGCTGCTGCAGGAGCACTACCTCCCCCTACGGGAGAAGATCGAGTGGGGCTACATCATCCCCTACATGATCACCGGCATGCTCAACGAGCACCCGCGCGCGGCAATCGCCTTCAGGGACTCGCCGGAACGCAACGACTTCGTGAAGTTCTACGACATGCTGACGACTCCGGAGCCGGACGAGGCCCCCATCCAAAAGGGCTGACCGTCCCCCTGGTCCGTGCGTTTCTCGGCCGGCGTCTGCTCGACCTCCACTCCCGCGGATCCCTGGACTCGAAGTCGCGCCCGAGGGCGGAATTCGCGCTGAGCCCGCGCTAGATGACAGCTTGCTGGCCGTCGAGGTAGACGAGGCGCCTCAACGAAAGCGGTGCGCGCGTGACATAGCCAGCCATGGCTTCGATGGCCAGGTGTCTCGCCCTTTGGAGATCTTTTGGCACTAATTTGGATGCCCTTGGGGACTTGATCGAGCGCCCGGGTTCAACATCGGAGCAATGCAGGCGGCGCTCCGCTCGCTCTGAGCGTGAATGACCGCCAACATTGGAGGCGATCATGCGAAACAGGTTCAGTCTTCCACTCGCTGTGGCGGCGCTTTTGGCCATAGCCACAACTGGCCGCTCGGACACGGCAGCGCTGCAGATCCAGCACCAGTCCACACCCTGCTTCACTCCAGAACACTACCCGCGCATTGACGCGACGATCGAGCCCGCTGACGCCGTCCGGGAGGCGCGGGTTGTCTTCCACGCAGTGGCCGCACCGTACTGGTACACCGTCGACATGCATCGTGAGGGCGACGGGTGGACGGCGGCCCTGCCGCGTCTCATGGCCGACGTGAGCCGCTTCGGCTACTTCATTACCGCGCGTGGTCGCGCCGAAGGGGCGACGACTTCTGGGCCCGATTTGCGGGGTCGGCTACCGGAGGTGTCCGCCTTTATCGTTGATGTAAAGGAAGCGTGCCCGAACGGGGCGTTGCCGAGCTCCGCCCAAGGTCCGCAGATGGTGGGAGTGAGCGCTGGGGCGCCACGCGCTATCGCGGGCTTTGAGGTCGAGGGCATCCAGGCGTTCGTCGAGAACGTCGAAGAAGACGTCCCGGCCGTGCAGCAGGCAGCGCCTCCCCCGATCCTCACGCTGGCATCACTTCCGTCGTCGCGTGTACGGATTGCCACCCTGCCTCCTCCGCAGGAGAAGAGCGCCTGGCTGCAGGAGGACGGGCAGTCGGTCACGCTGAAGGCCGAGCCGGAGGGTGAGCCGCTGACCCGCACCAAGGCGGGCGAAACGCTGGAGGGGAATCTCGAGTCGCTCGACGGCGAAATGCTCGTCCTTTCGGTCCATGGATTGGGACGGGTCGTGGTGCGGCAACAGGACGTCATCGGCCTTGAGTTTCGCCAGCCGGGCTCGCCGACGATGGGAGTGGTCGGCGGACTAGCAGGCATTGCGGCAGGGTTCCTCACCTCAGCACTGGCGTGCGTCACCATACACGACCTATGCCACAGTGCATCGCCGCTGTTGATCGGAACCACAGCGGGCATGGTGATCGGCGCCGCCGGCGCAGGCGCGTCTCACTGGAAGACGGTGCCACTCCTGGGGAAACGCACCGTCGCGCTCGCGCTCAAGCCGGAGAGGGCTGGAGCAGCGGTCGGTCTGCGTGTGAGTTTCTGACCTAGTCCTGGCGGCGTACGACCCGGCAAGAGGCGGGCTCGGTTCCTCGGGCGAGCTCGGGCCGAGGTGCTCCAGAACGGTCTGCGCCGCACGCTGCCCGCGACTCTGGCACGCGCTACGACACCACGGCCTTGACGAGGACCTGCGTCTTGCCATCCTTGGGTGGCGGGATCACGTCGCCGGTGATCCGATGTCCGTCGACGGTGATGGCGACCTGGTTCCCTTTGCCCTTGCGCTCCACGATGATCTGGTAGGTCACACCGCGGAACACGCGCCGGACGAAGAAGCCCTTCCAGCTCTTGGGGAACGCCGGGGCCACGACCAGCCCGGCCAGGCTCGGTCGGATGCCGAGGATCCACTGCGTGATCGCGACGTAGTTCCAAGCAGCCGTGCCTGTGAGCCAGGAGTTCTTCGCCTCGCCGTGCGTCGGCGC
>PMCG01000204.1:0-691 GCA_003155335.1 Acidobacteriota bacterium | reverse complement strand
GGCGGGTAGGAGGAGATCTCGCCGAGCTCGATGTAGTAGCGCGAGTAGGCCGGCTGCTGGAGCACGATCCCGTGCTTGGTGGCCAGGTGTTTCTCGACCGAGTCCAAGGCCTTGCGCGCGCGGCCGTCAGCCAGGCCGATCCCGGCCAGGACGCAGTAGCCCTGCGGCTCGATGAAGATCTTGCCTTCCTTGCACTCGTGCGACCCGACCTTATGCCCGAAGTCGTCGTACGCGCGCAGGAACCACTCGCCGTCCCAGCCGTGCTGGCCGATGACGGCGTCCATCTTGCGCGCTTCCTCGATGTAGCGCGCCGCGGCGTCCTTCTTCCCGCGATGCTCGGCCAGTGCGGCCATCTCGTGCGTGGAGTGGACGAACAGGCCCGCGATGAAGACAGACTCGGCGACCTTGCCTTCTTTGTTGGTGGTAGTCTGGAAGGATTGCCCCGGAGTATCCGAGAAGCAGTTCAGGTTCAGGCAGTCATTCCAATCGGCGCGGCCGATCAGCGGCAGGCCATGCGGGCCGAGGCGGTTGAGGGTATAGTTGTAGCTGCGCAGGAGGTGATCGTAGAGCGGCTTCTCCGAGCCGGGTTGGTTATCGTAGGTGGATGGCGCATCCAAAATACTGAAATCGCCGGTTTCTTTGAGATAAGCCGACACGCCGACAATCAGCCACAGCGGGTCATCGTTGAAGT
>PMCG01000061.1:6911-8255 GCA_003155335.1 Acidobacteriota bacterium | reverse complement strand
CCCTGGGCGACGCATTGGTCGATGATCGCCACAGAGATCTCTGCCAGCCGGTAGACGTTGGCCTCGCGCGCGCGGAAATCCCCGCCCTTGATCGTGTCGTAGAACAGGCGGAAGACGCTGTCGCCGTCGTTCTGGTAGTTCTTGGCAGCGTTGATGCCACCCTGGGCCGCGATGGAGTGCGCGCGGCGCGGGCTGTCCTGATAGCAGAAGCAGCGCACGTTGTAGCCCAACTCGGCCAGCGAGGCAGCGGCCGAGGCGCCAGCGAGCCCTGAGCCCACGACGAGAATCTCGTGTTTGCGCTTGTTGGTGGGGCTGACGAGCTTCAGGTCGAAGCGATGCCGCTCCCACTTGGTCTCCAGCGGTCCGGAGGGAATGTTGGGCTTGAGCTCCATGTCAGCCGCCTATCGCACGAAGCCAGTCAGCACGGCGAGGGGAAACGAGATGTTGCCCCCGCTGACGGCCAGGGCGAAGAGGATTGCAGCGACCTTCCTGATGCCGTTGTAGCGGGGATGATTGACGCCGAGCGATTGCAGCATGCTCCAGGCGCCGTGATAGAGGTGCAGACCGAGCGCGAGCATGGCGAGGATGTAGAAGCCTGAGACGACTGGGCGTTGGAAGCCGCGCACGACGTTGTGGTAGACGTCGCCCGCAATGAAGTCGGCGGGGTAGGCCGTACCCAGCGTCAGGTGCGCCAGGTGATAGATGACGAACAGCCCGAGGATCGGACCGCTCCAGATCATCGTGCGCGAAGCGTACGTTGCGACGAGATAGTCCTGCTGGCTGTAGGCGAGCGGCCGCGCCCGCCAGTTGGTGATGGTCAAGCTCGTCGCGGCCCAAACGTGGAGCACGGTCGCGCCGATGAGCGCCAGCCTGGCGAGCCAGAGGAGCGTGGGCATGGCGTGCAGGCCCGCGGCATAGGCGTTGATGGCTGCCGGCCCCTTGTAGAGCAGCATGTTGCCGGCCATGTGGGCGAGCACATAGCCGCAGAAGACCAAGCCGGTGACGGCCATGATCGCCTTGCGGCCCACGGAGGAGAGCCAGAAGCGCAGTGCGGACCTCACGCGCAGCCTCCTCTGCCCACGGTCACCATTCTAGTCGAGCGTGCACGAAAGAAGTACGGGCTCCGGGAACAATTGGATGCCGAAACGCGCTCGCACCTTGTCTGCGATCTCCCGGGCCAACCCGAGCACTTCCAGGGCCGTGGCGCCCCCGTAATTGACCAGCGCCAAGGCGTGCTTCTCGGAGAGCCCCACGCGCCCACGGCGCTCGCCGCGTCGAAAGCCTGCGCGCTCGATCAGCCATGCGGCGGGGATCTTCAGGCTGCCATCCGGCAGCGCGATGGCG
>PMCG01000061.1:3806-6863 GCA_003155335.1 Acidobacteriota bacterium | reverse complement strand
CCGCCAGGTTCGAGGTCGAGCGTGATACCAAGGACAATGAGCTGCCGCCCTTGATCGTTGGCTTTGAAGACGCTCGATCGATACCCCAAGCGGCACGCCTGGCGATCAAGCGTCGCGTCGCTCAGCGTGGCGCAGTCCAACGCATCCACGCTCACCAAGCGCGCTGCCAGGTCCTGGCCGTAGGCGCCGATGTTCTGAATGGGAGCCGCTCCCACGCGGCCCGGGATGCCCGAAAGGCACTCGATCCCGGCGCACTTCCGCGCCACGGCCTGTGCGACGACGTCGTCCCATGGCTCGCCTGCCGCGGCCGTGACGTACGCACGTGTCCCGTCATGCCGCCACTCGATTCCTCCCAGCTCAAGCTTGAGCACGAGGCCCGGGAAGCCCTGGTCGCCGAAGACGACGTTGGAGCCGTCTCCGAGGGGGAAGAGCGGGAGATCGCCGTCCTGAGCCCAGCGCGCGGCGAGCCGCACGTCGTCGCGCGTCCGGGCGCGTGTGAAATAGCGGGCGCTGCCGCCGACGCCGAGGGTGGATAGCGGGGCCAGGGGAACGTCCTGCTCGATCAGGAGCGGCAGGGCGGCCGCAGGGTCGGCCGGGGCGTGCAGGAGGGGCTGTGCCGTGTCAACCATCGAGCGCCTCGAGCGCGCGCACGCCGCGCTGCATCGGCACCCAGAAGACGGCGGCGCACAGTAGCAAGGCAAGACCAAACGCAATCGTGCTCGTGAGGCGCTGGGCCGGAGCCATGGCCAGGCCGCGATACTGGTGCCAGAGGTACATGGAAGTGGGCCAGGCCAGCAGGCCGATCTCGCAGAGGATGAACAGAACGGCCACGACCATGAACGCCAGGCCGCCGTAGGAGCCGGCGATTTGCGCGACGTTCTCGGCGCGGAAGCGGGGATAGATCGCGCCCATGCCAGCGGCCAGCCCGACGAGCGCAAAGCTCATGGCAGCGATCGCCAGGCACGCCACGATCTTCAGGAAGGGGTCGGCGTGTAGGAAGTTGTTGGAGATAATCGTCAGCGTCTCGGCCAGCAGCAGGATCGGGACCAGGCCGGTCCAGAACTTCGACCACAAGAACGACGACAGTCGGATCGGGGCCGTGCGCACGAGCCAGAAAGCGTTGCCTTCGGCCGAGACGGCGGGAAACACGAAACGCACGGCAACGGCCGCGAGCACGAACGCTGCCAGGGCGAGATTGAGGAAAGCGTACGCAGAGCGGACCATGTCGCCGGCCAGCGGGATGCGTCCTGGATCGAGGACGCGGAAGCTGTAGAGATAGACGAAGGCGAGCGCCATAAGTAGCAGCAGCTGCGACCACTGCGCAGCGTCGCGCAAGAACAGCTTGACGTCCTTGATCAACAGATTGCGCGGCAGCAAGCCCAGCGGCGTCAGTCGCAGCAGCCTCGCCAGGAGCGACAGGCGGCTGAAACGAGCCTTGCGCGCTTCCTGGGCCTTGCTCCACGCGGAGAAGTAGTGTCGCTCAAAGGCGATGCGCAGCAGAACGACAGCGGCGCAGGCTGACGTCCAGAGCGCTCCCATGTGCAGCCAGTCCACGTGCCCCTTGAGCGCGGCGAAGAGCGTCTCGCCTGCCCAGAAGGAGGGCAGAAGCGGCGTGACGGGATTGTCGAGGGAGGAGAAGAAAGCCGTGACGTCAGGCAGCGACTCGACTGCGACCANNTGCGGCAAGGATGGCCAAGTAGTACGTGGCTCCTGCGCAGCGCGCCAAGCCCACGGCCAGCAGAACGGGCAGGACAAAGGCCACGACCATCCAGGACGCTTGCCCCAACGCGCGGGCGAAGCGCGCGTGGAAGACCTGTCGCACCGGAAGCGGCGCTGCCAACAGGAACCAGAGATCTTCGGAGAGGAAGAACGTCGAGAGTGAGACGACGAGACTGCTAAAGGCCAAGAAGGAGAGGAAGGTCAGGAAGAGCCACGAGAGCCCGAGCCGCACGAGGTACTCGCCGAGATCCTCGTATTCGAGCAACTGCCAGGTGAGCCAGAACACGATGGCGAAGATCGCGAGCGCCACGACGAGACCCACACCGGAGAACGCGAGCGCCCGCAGACTGTCGCCGTGCTCGCGTCGCGCGATGCGGTTGCGCGCGGCGAGTGCGAGCGGCCGGAGGAGATAGGCGAATGTGTGTCGCATGGCACCAACTACACAACGTCCTCAATCTCACGCAGACCCGTGCCGCCCGTGAGCTTCAGGAAGATCGGCGTCAGGAGCTGTTCGGAGGAGTGCGCGAGCGCGCGCAGCTCCGGTACCGTGCCGCAGGCGATGATGCGGCCCTCGTGAATGATGCTGACGCGGTCGCAGACCTCCTGCGCGACTTCGAGGGTGTGCGTGCTCATGAGCAACGCCACGCCTTTGCGGCCCATGTTGCGGAAGACCTGCTTGACGAGCTGCGCCCCGCGCGGATCGAGGCCGACCATCGGCTCGTCCACGACGACGGCCCGAGGACGGTGGAGGAAAGCCGAGCACATCGTGAGGCGCTGGCGCATTCCGTGCGAGAAACTCTCGATCAGCTCGTCACGCCACGCGGTGAGGTCGAACAAATCGAGCAACTCGGCGATGCGCGGCTCGAGTCCGTTCTCCTCATCCACGCCGAAGAGGCCGCCGCAAAACGTCAGGAACTCGCCGGCGGTCAGCTTCTCGTAGAGGAAGGGACGGTCTGGAATGACGCCCAGCGAACGCTTCGCGGCGATGGGAGCGCGCGCGAGATCCTGGCCGTTGATCATGATCCGGCCTGACGTCGGCTTGAGCAGGCCGGCGATCATGCGAATCATCGTCGTCTTCCCGGCGCCGTTGGGGCCGAGGAAGCCGTGGATCTCGCCCGGTGCCACGGAGAGCGACACGTTGTCGACGGCCTTGAAGCGGCCAAAGAGCTTGACGACGTTCTCGACGAGGATCATTGAGTGAATCAACCTCCTCTAATGGCCCCAGCAGGTCGGCCCACCGGCGTCGCGGTGCGGCATCGCGATCTCGATCGGATGCATGTCTTGCTGGGCGCGGCCCACGACGGGGGGCTCTGCACCAGGCCGGAGTGCGAGGTCCAG
>PMCG01000061.1:0-3798 GCA_003155335.1 Acidobacteriota bacterium | reverse complement strand
ACGTAGACCTCCGCCCACGCGTGATAGTGAAAGGCGCCCAGGAGATAGACAAGGCCAACGGCGACGCGGGCCGGGAGGCCGACCGCACGGGCCAGAGCGACATAAAGGACGGTGTGCTCGTTGCAGTCGCCGACCCGTGTGCGCAGGACTTCAGCAGCCGAGGGGAGACTGACGGTGGGGCGCTTGTCGAGCATAGCGTACACGTGGCGCACCAGACGCTCGGCTTGCGCGCGAGGGCCCGTGGTCCCCGCGACCGCCTTCTCGGCCTCCGCACGGATCGCGGGGTCGTCGCTCTCTACAAGGGGCTCAGCGGCGACAAAGTGCAGCCGCGCCGGGTCGAGCGGCTGCGGCTCCAACTGGGAGACCTGTTGGACCTCAAGCACGTCCGGCGCCACAAGGCTCTGGCCGGCGCCGACCGCATCCGGCCGGCCGAGAAGAGCGTCGGCACCCTCGAGTCGGATGCGCAGGCGCTGGACAGCGGTGGGGTCAGGGATGCGAAACGCGGACTTCGGTACGACCGAGGCGATGTTGACGAGATCGCTGCTCCCAGAGCTGAGGACGCCGAGCAGTGTGGCCTTGCGCGGACTCTCCTTGACTACGACCATTCCGAGAGGACTCTCCTCGCGCACGACCTCGCCGGTCTCCGTGACCCACATGGTCGACTCGAGGCCGACGAAACGGCTGGTGAGTCGGTACGTCGGGACAGGCCGACCCTCGATGAACAGTACATCGTGGCCGACGACCTCGATCGTGGCAGGGGCGTTGGTGAGCGTCGTCGGATCGATCAGGGAGACCTCAAAGCGTCGTCCGGTCTTTAGGCCAGCGGAGACGAGCTGGCGGGTGAGATTGAGGCTGAGCGCCGGACGCTCGGGCAGATCGCGCACCTCTTCGCGCGTCCCGGAGGAGGTGTGGAAGCTCAGCAGCAAGCGTCGGCCGTCGACGCGTCCGGAGATCTCCACCGCACCCGTTCCGGGATCCAAGGAGAAGGAGAAGGAGTTCAGCGCGAACTCATGATCCACTCGTGCTACCGACCGCAGGCGCGTAACGGTTGTCATCCCGAGCAGCAACATACGCAGACGACCGTCCTCTTCGATCTCATAGCCGTCGCCGAGAGGCGACGTCTGCGTGACGGAGAAGCCGATCTTTTCACCGCGCAGGTAGATTCCCCGCCACTGAGCCGACGAGCCGTAGCGCGCCAGGTCGGCCGCGAGGCTGGCGCCGTGGGCTTCGCGTTCCACCGAGCGCAGCAGGAAGCCCATCTGGACGACCCAGACGCCGAGGATGATCGGGGCCGAGAGCCTCGATAGNNCCATGCACGCGCCAGCCGCCACGCCAGCACTGCCGTGGGTGATCCCCTTCGCGGGACTGCTCTTGGCGATCGCGGTCATGCCGCTGGCAGCCCCTCGCTTCTGGGAGTCGAATCTGCGCAAGCTCGCCGTGGCCGGCGTGCTCTCCGCTCCTGTCCTCTGGCTCTACGGTTGCCACGCCCCCGGTGTCCTGGTCCATTCCGGTCTGGAGTACGCGTCGTTCATCGTCTTGCTCGCGAGCCTGTTCGTCATCTCCGGGGGCGTGGTGCTGACTGGCGACATCGAGGCCACACCGCGCGTGAACACGATGTTCCTGGCCGCTGGCGCCCTGCTCGCGTCGTGCATCGGCACCACTGGCGCTTCGATGTTGCTGATCCGTCCCCTGCTCGCGACGAACCGCGAGCGGCGCCACGTGCGGCACACGTTCGTCTTCTTCATCTTCCTCGTCGCGAACATCGGAGGTTGTCTCACTCCGCTGGGCGACCCGCCGTTGTTCCTGGGCTACTTGCAGGGCGTGCCCTTCCTCTGGACGCTGCGCCTCGCCCCTGCGTGGCTACTCACCTCAGGTCTGCTGCTGCTGCTCTACTACTTCTGGGACATGCGGGAGCACGCGCGTGAGACAGCAGCTGACGTGGCACGCGACCACGGTCATGTCATTCCGCTGCGTCTCGTTGGGGCGCGCAACCTCGTCCTGCTTGCAGGCGTGCTACTGAGCGCAGCGCTGCTCGCGCGTCCGTGGCGCGAGCTGGCGATGCTGGCCTTGACCGTCGTATCGTTGCTGTGGACTTCGCGTGCCCTGCGCCGGGCGAACCACTTCAGCTTCCACCCGATCTTGGAGGTGGCGGCGTTGTTCGCGGGTGTCTTCGTGACCATGTTGCCAGCGCTCGACATCCTGCGCACGCGGGGGGTCGCACTCGGCCTGCACCAGCCGTGGCATTTCTTCTGGGCCACGGGCGCGCTGTCTTCGTTCCTCGATAACGCGCCGACGTATCTGGTCTTCTTCACGCTGGCACAAGGTCTCGGTCTGCCAGCGCAGGTGGCCGGCATGCCGCACAACATCCTCGCCGCGATCAGTCTCGGTGCGGTCTTCATGGGCGCGAACACGTACGTTAGCAACGGTCCCAACTTCATGGTGCGCAGCATTGCGGAGGCTCGCGGGGTGCGCATGCCTTCTTTCGGGGGCTACATGCTGTACTCGACAGCGATCCTGCTGCCGCTCTTCGGCCTCGTGACGTTCGTCTTCCTGCTGTAGTATCTTGCTTCGCGAGGGTCTCAACGCGCCTGCGGCGGGAGGTCTGCCGGGATGGCGGTTCGAACGCCGATCCGATTCGTGATGGTTCGCCCNNCCGGCGAACGTCGCAGCGGCGTGTCGCGCCCTCAAGAACATGGCGTTCTCGCGTCTGGTGTTGGTCGAGCCGCCCACGGGCCTGGACGAGGCCCGCGCGCTCGCGTACGGCGCCTGGGAGGTGCTCGACGGCGCAGTGACGGCGGCCAGCCTGCGCGAGGCCGTCGCAGACTGTGCCGTCGTGGCAGCGACATCCGGCCGCGCGACTAGTGGCACGCTGACGCCGCGGCACTTTGCCGAGACGCTCGACGGCTGTGCGGGGGGCGGCGCGGCTGCGGTCGTCTTTGGTCCTGAGGACCAGGGCTTGACAACGGACGAGCGCGGACTCTGTCACCTCACCGTGCGCATCCCGAGCTCGCCCGAGCAGCCGTCGCTGAACCTGGCACAGGCCGTGCTCGTGTTGGCATACGAGCTGCACGTGGCAGGGGGGATGCAGCGCGAGCAACCGCGCGAGCGCGCTACGGCCGGCGAGTTCGAGGCGGCGATCGAGGCCCTGCGCGCCGCGTTTCTCGGCATCGGCTACCTCAATCCGGCCAACCCAGCCGCGATCATGGGCGAGCTGCGCGACCTGCTCTGGCGGGGGAATCCAAGCGGGCGCGAGCTGCTGCTGTTGCGGGGTCTCGCGCGCCAGATTGGCTGGGCGAGCGGCCAGGCGCTGCGCGGTGAGCGGGGGCCAAACGAGTGAGACCGCCGGTCCTGCGGGTGCACGAGGAGCGCGTTCTCGATGCCGCGGAAGCCGCTCTCAGGCGCGGCGCGCTGATCGTCTACCCGACCGACACGCTCTACGCGCTTGGCGGTCGGGCTCTCGATGCGGACGTTGCGGCCGCGGTTCGGCGAGCAAAGGGCCGCGCAGCCGATCAAGCCCTGCCGGTCATCGTGGCGGACCTCGACCAGGCGCAGCAGATCGTCACGGCCCTGCCTCGGTCATTCTTTGCGCTGAGCGAGCGCTTCTGGCCTGGGCCGCTCACGCTCGTGTTGCCGGCCGCCGGGATCGTGCCCGAGGAGGTGACGTCGCGGAGCGGCCATGTGGCGATCCGCATTCCATCCCTGCCGTTCGCGCGAGAGCTGTGCCGCCGCGCTGGGCCGCTGATTGCGACTTCTGCGAACCGGTCCGGGGACGCTGCCGCGACCACCTGCGACGAGGCG
>PMCG01000028.1 GCA_003155335.1 Acidobacteriota bacterium | reverse complement strand
GGCGGCACCACCGACATCGCCGTGATCTCGCTGGCCGGGATCGTCTATTCGAAGTCCGTGCGCGTCGCGGGCAACGAGATGGACGAGGCGATCATTCAGTACATCAAGAAGAAGTACAACCTNNACGCCGTGCGCGTGGCGCTCGAGCGCACACCGCCGGAGCTCTCGGCGGACATCGTGGACCGCGGCATCGTGTTGACCGGCGGCGGTAGCCTGCTCAAGAACCTCGATCGGCTCTTCCGCGAGGAGACCGGCCTGCCGGTGTCGGTGGCCGAAGACCCGCTCTGCTCGGTCGTGCTGGGGACCGGCAAGATGCTCTCCGACTTCGACCTCCTGAGAAAAATCAGCATGGATTGAGGCGACCCCGGGCGCCAGGCGGCGCCCGTACCGAGCAGAACCCATGGCAATCAGCCCGAGCGCCCACCGCAATCAGCTGGTGCTGGCAGCGCTCGTCGTCGCGCACCTGTTGGCCATCAGCTGGCAAGTGGAGACGGACCAGCACGTGCCGTTGCTCGAGCAATTGGTGATCTCTGCGATCACTCCCTGCCAGCGCCTCTTGGCCGCGAGCGGTCGCGGCCTGGGCGCCACCTATCACCGCTACGTCGATCTGCGCGGCGCGCGCGAGGAGAGCCTGCGGCTGAGTCAGCGCGTGCGCGAGCTGGAGCTGGCCATGGAGCAGCGCGAACACCTGGCGCAGCAGGCCGCGCGCCTGCGCGAGACTCTGGGCCTGCGCGCGCTCCTGCCACTGGAGACGATCGCTGCCGAGCTGGTGGCGAGAAACGGCACGTCGTGGGCCAACACGGTCACGCTGAACAAAGGTCGCGCCGACGGTGTGACGCTCGACATGCCCGTCATCAGCCCATCAGGGGTGGTCGGCAGGGTCGTCGCGCTCGGGCCGCACGCCGCCAAAGTGCAACTGATCCTCGATCGCGACAGTGGCGTGGGCGTGCTGATCGAGCGCAGTCGCACGATCGGGGTGCTCGAGGGTCTGAGCGACGAAAGCGATTCGGGCGACCTGCCGATGCGCTTCGTCCCTGCCCTGGCCGACGTGAAGGTGGGCGACACGGTAGTGACCTCGGGCCTGGACCAGATATACCCCAAAGGCCTCACGGTCGGACTAGTCTCCCGCGTCCTGCCCGCCGCCGGGCTGGTCAGGGACGTCTTCGTCGTTCCGTCGACGCGTTTTGACGAGTTGGAGGAGGTCCTGCTCGTGCGCATGCCCGACGAGTCGCTGGAGACGCCGGAGGGCGTGCGATGACGGTGCTCTGGGCCGGTATGCTCATCGCGGCGGCGCTGCTCTTCCAGTCAGGGCTTTCGCTGCTCGTTCCTGCGCACGCCGCACTGCTCGATCCATTCCTGATCATCACCGTCTTCGTGTGCCTCACGCGCGGCGAGACCCCTGGCATGCTGGTCGGCGCCGCTGCCGCTTGGGCGCAGGACCTGGCGTTCGGCGGACCAGTGCTGGGGCTGCTCGGGTTGGCGCGCGTCCTGATGGCGTTCGCCGTCGGCCAGGTGGGCCGTCGCTTCCTGATCAGCAACTTCCCCGCCCAGTTCGCAACGCTGTTCGTCGCCGCGCTCCTCGACATGTGGTTGCTCGGCCGTTTTGCCGCGGTCTTCGAGGTGCCGCTACGCGACTTGCCGGCGCTCACACTCGCGGAACGAGCCACGCTCAACGCGATCGTGGGCGCGGCTGCCTTCCAGCTCATCGAATGGCGCCGGAAGCGGGAGCCTTCGTTGTGAGGATCTACGAGGACATACGGCTGGCTCAAGCGCGCGTGGCCGTGCTCCAGTACGCCGTCGTCGTTGCCTGCGCCAGTTTGTTCGTTGTCTTCTGGTATTTGCAGGTCCTGCGTGGACATCACTACCGGGAGCTGGCCGACAACAACCAAGTCCGGCAGGTCCCGATCCAAGCCCCACGCGGCCCGATGCTCGACCACTCGGGCGCGATCCTGGTGGAGAACCAGGCGTCCTTCAGCCTCCTCCTGCGACCTGAAGACTGCCCGAACCTCGACGCGACGATCGCCACGCTGAGTCGTTTGTTACGCATCAGCGAGAGTCAGATTCGAGAGCGGATCGCGCGTCGCGGTGCGCCGTTTCAGCTCGTCGTGGTCAAGGCCAACGCCTCGCCGCAGGATGTGGCGTCGGTGGTGGCGCGACGGTTGGAGTTACCTCAGCTCGAAGTCAACCCCGTGCCGCTGCGCTCCTACCCGCTGGGCACCGCCGCCGCCCATGCGCTGGGCCGTGTCGGCGAAATTACGGAGCGCCAACTCGGTTCGGAGGAGTACGCTGGCGTGCGCTCGGGCGCTCTGGTCGGCCAGGCCGGTCTCGAGGCCTCGTACAACCGCTTTCTCATGGGCCACGAAGGTGTCCGCCGCGTGATCGTCAACAGCCGCGGCGTGGAGGTACGCGAGGAGAAGCGCGACGCAGCGGTAGACGGTCCGCAACTGGACCTGACGCTGGATGCCGCACTGCAGCAGGCGATGGAGCAGGCCTTTGCCAGGCGCGCCGGCTGCGGCGTGGCCCTTGATCCGCGCACCGGCGCGGTCTTGGCGCTCGTCTCACGGCCGTCGTTCGATCCGAACGATTTCTCGACCGGTATCGAGCCCACGCGCTGGGCGCGTCTGATGGCCGACCCTGACACGCCTCTGATCAATCGAGTCATCCAGGGCCAGTACTCGCCCGGCAGCCTGTTCAAGATCATCGTGGCTACCGCCGGGCTCGAAGAGGGCATCATCACGCCCGAGACGACGCTGCACTGCGGGGGGCAGATCACGCTGTACGGCAACGTCTTCCACTGCCATCGCGCGCAGGGCCATGGCGCGATCAGCTTGAGGCGTGCCCTGGCTGAGTCGTGCAACGTCTACTTCTTTCAGGTCGGCGTGAAGCTCGCGATCGGGCGCATCGCGCGCTATGCGCAAAAGCTGGGCCTTGGAACGCCGACTGGCTTTGATCTGCCGCACGAGATGAGCGGTTTGATCCCGGACCCCGAGTGGAAGCAGCGTGTTCAGGGCAAGCCCTGGTACGCGGGCGAGACCGTTTCCGTGGCGATCGGCCAAGGACAGGTGACCGTGACGCCCCTGCAAATGGCATGCGTGGCGGCTTGTGTGGCCAATGGCGGCCGCCTCCCGAAGCCCTACTTCGTCCGCGCCATAGGGGGCGTGCCGCAGCCGCATGCGGCGCCACAGTCGGTCGGCCTCAAGCCGGAGACGTTGGCGGCCGTGCGCGACGGCATGTGGGCCGTCGTGAACGAGCACGGCTCAGGTTGGCGCGCGCAGATCGCAGGCCACGACGTGTGTGGTAAGACCGGCTCAGCGCAGGTTGTTTCGCACGAACGTCTGGTACGCTCGGGCGGCGCGAACGAGCAGTTGTTGCCGCACGCCTGGTTCATCGGCTTCGCGCCACGGGACAACCCGCGCGTGGCGTTCGCCTTCCTCGTCGAGCACGGCGCCGCCGGCGGCGAGGCAGCGGCGCCCGTGGCCCAAGCTTTCTTGCAGCGATTCTTCAGCGCGGACGACGCCGCGCCGGTCGCGCGGGCGAATTGACCGTGGCCATCGACCGCCGTCTCCTGCTCAACATCGATTGGCTGCTTCTGGGCACGAGCCTCACACTCGCGTGCATCGGCCTGGCCCTGATTGCCAGCGCAACGCGCACACGTCAAGAGCCTCCTTCCGTTCAAGTCGTCGCGAACGCGCCCGACGCAGCGACGGCGGAGCGGGCGACGGCGGCCCAAGCGCGACGCACGCCGCAGTGGGTGAAGCAGGCTGGATGGATGGCGCTCGGCTGTATCGCATTCCTGGTGGTGATAGCGATTGACTACCGCCGCTTGGCCGATCGCGCCCCGCTGCTCTACGTGGCGGCCGCGACTATGCTCGCCGGCCTGCTACTCTTCGGGCACTCTATCGCGGGCACCCGCCGCTGGCTAACCCTGGGTTCACTTCAGCTACAGCCGTCCGAGCCGGCCAAGCTGATCGCGGCGCTCGTCGTCGCGCGGGCGTTCGCCGAGTCGCGCAAGGACTCGCTCGATCTGCGGGACCTCATCGGGCCTGGCGTGGCGACCGCCGTGCTCGCACTGCTGATCGCGCTCGAGCCCGATCTCGGCACGGCCTTCTGTCTGGTGCCCATGTTCTTCGCCGCGGCCTTTCTGGGCGGCCTGCGCCCGCGGGCACTGGTGGTGCTCGCGCTCGTGCTGGTCCTAGGAGCGGGCGGACTGGGCTGGGCTTTTGCCAAGGGCTATCAGCGGCGGCGCGTGGTGAGTCACGTGGCACCCTACATCAATCCCGATGGCTGGCTGGGTCGCCAGCTCGCGCGCTACGTGCACATCGAGCCGCGCGCCAGCGACCACCGCGGCGCCGGCTATCAGAGTCGCCAGTCACGCATCGCAGTGGGCTCGGGAGGCTTTCTGGGGCGCGGTTACGGCCAAGGCGGCCAGAGTCAGCTCGGCTATCTCCCCGCGCGGCACACCGACTTCATCTTTTCGGTGCTGGCAGAGGAGACCGGCTTTGTCGGCGTCAGCCTGACCCTGGCACTCTACCTGACTCTGTTCTGGCGCATGTTCGAGACGGCTCGTCGCGCCCGCGACCGCCTGGGCGCCCTGCTCGTCGCCGGGCTGGCGTCCATGCTGACGTTCCAGGTCATATACAATATTGCTATGGTTGCCGGGCTCGTGCCGGTCAAGGGTCTTCCCCTTCCGCTGCTCAGCTACGGCGGATCGTCGACGCTGTCCGCATTCATGGCCATCGGCCTGATCCTCAACGTGCGCATGCGGCGCTTTGCGAACTAGAGCGATGCCCCTCGCGCGCTTGCCGCACATTGCCCTCTTTCAATTCCGACACACGGGGTGGAGGCGCTCGACTCTGCGAGTGCGCTCACCCCACGCGTCTATGCATGAGCCCGTTCTCTGCGCGCTCGCAGCAGCCGGCCCTCCGGGTCGGCGTCCGACGGGATGCTCGCGCCCTGCGCGGCGTCCTCAGTCCGTCGCCCCCTGCTCGCTACAACCGGGGCTCTGGCGCACCGCGAAGTGGGCCGCACCAGGGCCCGCGCCTGCGCTTCTGAAGACGGGGGCGGCACGCCCACGCGCGCGAAGAGTCCGGCTCATGGAAGGGATCTTCCATGACCAAGGAGCTGATCGTCAGCAGCACCAGGCGCGAGACCAAGGTCGCGCTGCTCGAAGACAGCGTCGTCTCCGAGCTGTTCATCGAGCGTGAAGCGCACCGCGGCATCGTCGGCAACATCTACAAAGGCCGCGTCACCCGCGTCGTTCCCGGGATGCAGTCCGCCTTTGTGGCCCTAGGGCTCGAACGCGACGCGTTTCTCTACGTCGCCGACGTCTTCGAAGAATGGGGCGAGAACCTCCTGACGCCCGAGGAACAGGCCGAGGTCAGCGCCAATGGCGGCGCTGCGCGGCGCGGGCCGATCGAGCAGCGTCTGCACGAAGGCCAGGACGTCCTGGTGCAAGCGGTCAAAGAGCCTCTTGGCAACAAGGGCGCACGCATCACCTCCCACGTCTCCCTGCCCGGCCGCCATCTCGTCTTCATGCCAACGGTCGAGCACGTCGGCGTCTCGCGCAAGATCGTCGACGAGAACGAGCGCCGCCGCTTGAAGACGATGCTCAAAGAGCTGCGCCTGGAGCGCGGCGGAGGCGGCTTCATCGTTCGTACGGCCGGCCTGGGCCGCACGCGCGAGGACTTCGAGCGCGACGCACGCTACCTGACCAAGACCTGGGACGAGATCCGCGCCACCGCCTCGCGCGAGCGGGCGCCGGCCTTGCTCCATCACGAGCTCGGGCTCGTGCAGCGTCTGCTGCGCGATCTGCTCAGTGGCGAGATCGCCGCGATCTGGCTCGACACCGAGCGTGAGTTCCGGCGCACCCTCGACCTGGTCAACGAACTCCAGCCGGAGTTGGCGCCGCGTGTGCGCTTGTTCAACCGGCCGCAGCCGATCTTCGAGGCCTACGGCGTGGCCACCGAGATCGAGCGCGCGCTGCGCTCCAAGGTCTGGCTGCCGAGCGGGGGCTACCTGGTCATCAACCAGACCGAGGCGCTGGTAGCGATCGACGTCAACACCGGCCGCTACGTCGGCAAAGAGCGGCTCGAGGACACCATCCTCCAGACCAACCTCGAGGCCGTCAAGGAGATCGTCTGTCAGCTCCGCCTGCGCGACCTCGGCGGCATCGTGGTCGTGGACTTCATCGACATGGAGGAGCGCAGAAGCCGGCAGGCGGTGATGAAGCTGCTGGAAGAGGAGCTCAAACGCGATCGCGCACCGTCAAAGGTGCTGGCCGTGAACGAGTTCGGACTGGCGATCATCACGCGCAAGCGTGTCAAGCACTCTCTTGAGCGCCTGCTGTGCGAGCCCTGTCCCTACTGCGGCGGGGCGGGCATGGTCAAGAGCGCGACCACGGTCTGCTCCGAGATCTTCGACGAGGTGCACAAGCTGGCAGCCGAGATGCGCGGCACGGGCCTATTGCTCAAGGTGAGCCCGGAAGTGGCTCGGGCGCTGCGCGAGGAGGAGGCCAGCGTGCTCAACGACCTTGCGACCGTGATGGGCGCCGAGATCGTCGTCAAGGCCGACCCGCTGCTGCACCAGGAGCAGTTCGATCTGGTGGTTCGCGCCGCGGACGCGCAGGCGTGAGCGCGATCGAGCTGGCCGCGTACGCCGATGCAGTCGAGCGGCGGCTGAGCATCCATCGCGGTCGCGAGCACGTGCTCTCGCCGCCCGACTTTGCTCTCGTGCGCGCCTGGCGGCGCGACGGCGTCCCGCTGGCGCGCGTGTTGGCTGCCATCGACGATGCCGCGCAGAACGGAGACGCGCTGACTTCTCTCGCCCCGCTGGGCCGGGCTCTGGCACCGCGCCCGCGGCTGTGAGCCGCGGATCTTCGCGCTCCTAACTCCCTGAGCGCGGCTTGTCCAGACGTCGGATCACGACCAACGTGGCGTCGTCCTCCCAGGGGCCGCCGGCGCCCCAGGCCACGACAGCCGCGAAGAGGCTCTCGAGCAGGGACTCCGGCTCGAGGCTTAGGTTCTGCTGAACAAGGGCCTTGAGCTGCTCCTCGCCGAAGAACTCGCCAGCCGGGTTGCGGCGCTCGACGATCCCGTCCGTCATCAGCACCAACGTCGCGCCGCGATCGACGTGCGTGTAGCCGCGCTTGAAGCGCACCTCCGGCAGCGGCCCGATCACGGTGCCGCCGGTGGTCAGGGCCACCACGCGATCGTGCAAGAACAACAACGGCGCCTGGTGGCCGGCGTTCACGTAGATCAGGTTCCCGTTGGCCTCGAGCTCGCCGTAGAAGACGGAGATGAAGCGGCTCGAGAGATTGCTGCGATGGATCACCTGATTCAGCTTCTCGAAGACCGGCACGATCTTCATCGCCTTCTCGATACCCATGCGCAGGCCGGTGACCACGTCGCGCACGAGCAGCGCGGCCGGCAGACCATGGCCGCTGGCGTCACCCACGGAGACGGCCAGCATCTCGCTCTCGAAGGGCACGAAATCGTAGAAGTCGCCGCCGACTTCTTCGGCAGGCACCGAGCGGCAGGCGATCAGGTAGCCTGGGAAATCGGGGGCCTCCTCCAGCAGCAGGCTCTGCTGGATCTCGGCCGCCTCGGCAAAGCTTCCGCGCACGCGCTCCTCCATCAGGCGCGAACCGAGCGCGGCACGCACGGTGTTGAGGGCAAAGTCGAGCTCCTCGCGCGTCCAGCCATCGCCCAGCAAGAAGAAGAAAGCGTGACGGTGCGGCCGTCGCCCGACCAGCAGCGCGGCGGACGCGCCCCAGGGCAGCACGCCAAAGCGGCTGGGCGCGCTCGGTGCGTCCGGTTCGGAGAAGATGTACACGCGGTGCTTGGCAAGCAGGCCGAGCGGAGCAGCAGCAGCGGGGATGAGGTCCGCGGCCGTCTGGATCGGGCCGACTTGCTTCAGCCGCT
The DNA here is from genome assembly GCA_003155335.1 of Acidobacteriota bacterium. Taxonomy (GTDB): domain Bacteria; phylum Acidobacteriota; class Vicinamibacteria; order Fen-336; family Fen-336; genus FEN-336. The sequence goes on along the minus strand of PMCG01000028.1, from coordinate 5,989 downwards.
CAAACCCGTCCCGACGCTCGACGTACAGGGCCCCGCCGCGCAGGTGCAGCGGCTCGGCCAAGGCGGCGAAGAACTCGTCGAGAAAGCTCTCGAGCAGCTCGCGCGGNNCTTGTGTCTTTCACCTTCGAGGCGGACGCGCCGGGCAGCCACAGCCATCGTACCACCACCGCCGCGAATCAGCGAAAACGCGACTCGGTCGCAGAAGCGCGGCGGCGCAGGTCAGAGCCGCGCACGCGGGCATCGAGCAGCTCGAGCACTTCGTACACGGCGCGGTTCGGCGCGAGACGGCCGAGATTGTCGCGCATGCGCCTTTGGCGCTCCGCGTCGGCGACAAAGGCCTGCACGGCAGCCGGCACGTCGCTCCAGCGCTGCACGACGATGCCCAGGTCTTGCTCCGTCAAGTAGCGCACGTTGAAGCGTTCTTGCGGAATGGTCTGTCGGTTGCCGGCGACGACCACCGGCAGGCGGCAGTGCCAGGCCTCGGCCAGCGAGCCTGGCCCGGGCTTGGTCACGAGCAGATCGCTCGCGCGCATGTAGTCGGCCACGCGCGAGGTGAAGCCTGTCACGTGCAGCCGCGCGCCGTGCGCCGCCTTCAGGGCCTGCATGCGCGTCAGAAGCGCAGGGTTGTCGCCGCAGATCACAGCAACGCGCCAGTCCGGGGACGCGCGTAGAAGCCCCTCCGCAACGCGCAGCACCTCNNCTCGGCACTCAGTCCAGCCGCGCGTGCCTGGGCCTCAGCTTCCTCTGATCCGACGATGACGTGGTCCAGCCCCTCCTCGATCCAGAAGTGTGGGGGAAAGTCCGCCAAGTCGGTGACCAGCACGCCCATGGGCACGCCGGGGAGCGCCCGGCGACAGGCATCGCGGATGACCGCGTTGAAGTTCGGGAACACCGAGAGCACGGCGGCNNTGCGGATCAGGCCGTGCAGGATGCGCAGCAGCGGCACCATCGTCACCGTCCACTCGCGTCGAAGGAGCAGGTTGTAGAGCCCTTCGGATGAGCGGCCGGTCAGACGCCGGGTGAGGTCGAGTCGAGCGACGACCGACTGGAAGTTGACGGCCTCGAACCGCCAGGGCATGCGCTGCTCTTCGGCAGCCGCGTCCAGGGCCTGGGCCACGTTGCGATGGCCACCGCCCGCATCGACGTAGAAAAGCAGCACGCGTGCTTGATCGTCCACAATCNNTGCGATGCGACCGTCTAGCGCAGCGTCTTCTTCATGAGAACGGCGGTGGCCGGGCAGCCGGTGCGAAACTCCCACGACTCGCGCACTGCCGCCGGCGCCGCGTCGCGCGCACAGTCTTGGTAGTCCAAGCGACCGAAGAACTCGCGCGCTGTCGTCGTCAGTAGATAGATCGCTCCGAGGCCCAGGCGCTGCGCCAGNNCCGCAAGAGCTCGACGGCCGGGCCAAGGTCGTGCGCCCGCGCTGGTTCCACCTGCCATTTCATGGCGCTGATTCTAGCATCCGCGCTTGACACCCGGCGCTCGCGGCGTATCATCCGCTCTCTCGCTCGGGAGCACGTGCTCTCGGCAAGGGAGCATAGGCATGGTTCGAGTGAAGCTCGTCGGCGCCGGGGGATACGGCGGCATCGGTCTCGTGGAGCTGCTCCATCGACACGCCGAGGCCAAGCTCGTCGCGCTCGTCGACGTCCAGGGGGTCGGCCAGCCGTTGTCCGAGATGTGGCCCTATCTCCAGGGCTATTGCGACATGACGATCGTCGCGCCGGACTCCAAGGAAGCGACGACGACGCCAGCCGACGTCACGTTCTTTGCCACGCCGGACGGTGCCGGACAAGCCGCGGCCCCAGCCGAGATCGCGGCCGGCCGGCGCGTGATCGACTATTCGGGCGACTTTCGCTTCAACTCGACCGACCTCTACGCGGAGTACGCGCGTCGCATCAACCGCGACCCGGTCCACCAGGCGCCCGAGCTGCTGAAGCAGAGTGTCTATGGGCTGACGGAGCTGCACCGCTCCGAGATCAAGCAGGCGCGCGTCGTGGGCAACCCCGGCTGCTTCGCGGTGAGCTGCATCTGCGGCCTGGCGCCAGCCGTGGCGCATCGGCTGATCGACCTGACAGGCATCGTCTGCGACTGCAAGACAGGCGTCTCGGGCGCAGGCAAGAAGCCCGCGCCGGGCTTCCACTATCCCGAGCGCTACGACAACGCCTCAGCCTATCGCCTGACGGGACACCAGCACGTCATGGAGATCGAGCGCGCGTTGAGCGATCTGGCAGGGCGCACCGTGTCCGTCACGTTCACGCCGCAGGTGATCCCGATGGTGCGCGGCATTCTGTCCACGCTCTACGGCCGTCTGGCGCAAGGCGCGACTCAGGAGCGGGTGCTCGAAGCCTATCGCGAGACCTACCGCGGCGAGGCATTCATCAAGGTCAAGGCCGCAACCGAGCCGGTCGGCACGTCGGACGTGCGCGGATCGAACCGCGCGATCATCACGATCGCCTGCGATGAGCGCACTGGGACCTTCCGCGCGATCAGCCACATCGACAACCTCGTCAAGGGTCAGGCAGGGTCTGCGCTGCAGAACATGAACGTCATGTTCGGCTTACCTGAAACGCTCGGGCTCGAGCAGCCGCCCGCGCATCCTTAGTCGCGACGCCACGACATCGCCGGCGACCTGCGCACACGTCTCACTTGACAGCCGAGCGCTGCGCGCTATCATTCGTGCGCTATGCTGGCTTGTCCCGTCGTGCGAACGGCCGCCGCCCGAGCGAGGCGACGAGCTGCTCTGCCGGCGGGGAGCGGCGGCAGCGCCAGGCCTTGATAGGCGACAGCGCGAGCTAGCCAGAAACCCGCTGGAGACAGCTCCAGTGGGTTTTTCATTTGGTGCAGGGAGGGTGACGAGTTGACGGAGAAACGCCGGTGAGCGGCGTGCGCGTCTACAAAGTCGGAGGGCCGGCTCTTGAGGACCCGGAGCTGATCGCGCCGCTGGCGGCCGAGCTGCGTCGTGGTGGCGACCGCGCGCTGGTGGTCCACGGCGGCGGCCCGATCATCAACCGCCTGCTCAAGGCGCTCGCGATCGAAACGCACTTCGTTGAAGGTCGGCGTGCGACCTCGCGCGAAGCCATGGACGTGGTCGAGATGGCGCTTTCGGGTCTCGTCAACAAAGCCCTCGCTGCTGGCCTGACGCGCGCCGGGGTCCCGGCCATCGGCCTTTCGGCGCGCGACGGCGGGATGATCCGCGCGCGCCTCGCGCCAGGCCTGGGACACGTGGGCACGCCCGAACATGTCGACATCGCGCCGCTCAACGCCGTGTGGGCAGGCGGCTATCTGCCGGTCGTCGCGCCAGTGTCGCTGGGACCGTCGGGCGAAGCCGTCAACGTCAACGCCGACGAGGCTGCCCTGGGACTCGCACGCGCCGTTGGCGCTCTGACACTGATCTATCTCTCCGATGTCGACGGCGTGCGTATCGGCGACAAGGCCGTGGCCACGCTCTCCGCATCGCAGACAGAACGCTCCATCGCCGACGGCACGATCTCGGGCGGCATGGCGCTCAAGGTGCGGGTGGCCCTAGACGCGGTCCGCGCCGGGATTCCCGAGGTCGTGATCGCTGGCAAGGCCCGGCTCCTGGGGGCGTTCCCCGGGACGCGCGTGCTGGCCGATGAGGTGAACTGATGACCGCGCTACTTCCCGTTTACTCTCGCGACCTGACGCTCGTCAAGGGCAAAGGCACGACGCTCTACGACAACCAAGGCCGGCGCTACGTCGACTTCGCCGCTGGCGTCGCGGTCAACGGCCTGGGATACGGCGACCGCAAGGTCGTGGCCGCGATCCGCAAGCAGGCGGCGCTACTGATCCACGCCAGCAACCTCTACTATAGCGAGCCGGTCGTGGCGCTGGCCGAGCGGCTGGTCGAGATCGCGTTTCCCTCGCAGGTGTTCTTCGCCAATTCCGGGGCCGAGGCGATTGAAACCGCGATCAAGTGGGCGCGCCGCATCGGCAAGAGTGAGGGCCGCAGCGAGATCGTCGCCTTCGAGGGCTCGTTCCACGGCCGCACACTGGGTGCGCTTTCGATCACCTGGAACCACGCCTACCGCGAGCCGTTCGAGCCGCTCCTGCCCGGTGTGCGCTTCGTGCCCTTCGGCGACTTGAATGCGCTGCGCGCGGCAGTCGGGCCGCAGACGGCAGCCGTCATCATCGAGCCCATTCAGGGCGAAAGCGGCGTGCGGCCGGCCGGCGACGAATACCTGCGCGGCATCGCCGAGGTGACACGCGCGGCCGGAGCGCTGCTGNNTTCTCACCCTGGCCAAGCCGCTCGGCGGCGGCCTGCCTCTGAGCGCGGTGCTTCTACGCAGCGATCTCTGCAGCCGCATCGTCGCGGGCGATCACGGCAGCACGTTCGGTGGGAACCCGGTCGCGGCTGCCGCTTCGCTGGCCGTGATCGAGAGCGTGACCGCGCCCGGATTCCTCGAGGGCGTCGCCGCCAAAGGCGAACTGCTGCGCAAGGGTCTGGCCANNGGATTCCTGGCCACACGCGCGGGAGAGAAAGTGCTGCGTCTTCTCCCGCCGCTGATCGTCAAGCCCAGCGAGATCAGAAAGCTCTTGCGTGCGCTGGACGCCGTGCTCAAGACCGGCGCCGGCAAGGCCGCCTAGTGTGATAGTTTGACGCTCAGCGTGTCCCCACTCGACGTCGCAGATCGAGGCCGCGAGCAGGAGTGAAGCCGATGAAGAAGTCAGTCAAGAAGGTCGTCCTGGCGTATTCGGGCGGCCTGGACACCTCCATCATCATCCCCTGGATCAAGGAAAACTACGGCGGCGCCGAAATCATCGCCTACTGTGGCGACGTCGGCCAGGGCGACGACCTCGAGGCGGTCAAGCGCAAGGCGCTGGCCACCGGCGCGAGCAAGTGCGTCGTCGAGGACCTGCGCGAGGAATTCCTGCGCGACTACGCCTTCAAGGCCCTCTCGGCCGGCGCGGTCTACGAAGACAGCTACCTGCTCGGCACGTCGCTGGCGCGACCACTGCTTGCCTACCACCAGGTGAAGGTGGCGCTGGCCGAGAAGGCGGACGCGCTGGCGCACGGAGCCACGGGCAAAGGCAACGACCAGGTGCGCTTTGAGGTGACCTACGGCGCCTTTGCGCCGCAGTTGACCATCATCGCTCCGTGGCGCGAGTGGAACATTCGCTCGCGCGAGGACGCCCTGGACTACGCTGCCAAGCACAACGTCCCGGTCGAGCAGACGCGCAAAGACATCTTCAGCCGCGACGGCAACCTCTGGCACCTCTCGCACGAGGGCGGCAACCTGGAGGACACCTGGGATCCGCCGCGCAAGGAGATGTTCAAGCTCACGGTCGATCCCTTGGACGCTCCGGCTGAACCGCAGATCATCACCCTCGCCTTTGAGCGGGGCACGCCGGTCGCGGTGGACGGCGAACGGTTGGCGCCGGTGCCGCTTGTCGAGAAGCTCAACCGTGTCGCAGGCGCGCACGGCGTGGGACGCGTCGACCTCGTCGAGAACCGCCTGGTCGGCATGAAGTCGCGCGGCGTCTANNTGCGCGAGGCGCTCGCGGCGTTCGTCGACTTCACCGAGCAAGAGGTCACCGGCGAGGTGAAGCTGCGGCTGTACAAGGGACGCGCAGAGGCCATCGGCCGCCGCTCGCCGCGCAGCCTCTACCGCCAGGACCTGGCAACGTTCGGCACAGGCATGGCCTTCGACCACGCCGATGCCAGCGGGTTCATCCACCTTTTCGGCCTGCCCGAACGGGTGCGCGCGCTGTCGCGCGCCCCAGTTTCCGAGAAGAAACAGTGAAGGGCGCCATCACCGCGCCGGCGGGCTTCCGCGCCGCGGGCGTTTCGGCCGGAATCAAGAAGGATACGGCCGATCTCGCGCTGCTCGCGGCCGACGCGCCGTGCGCGGCCGCGGCCGTCTTCACCACCAACCGCGCGCAGGCGGCGCCCGTCTTGGTCTCGCGCGAGCACGTCGCCTCTGGGCGCGCCCGTGCTGTCATCATCAACTCAGGTTGCGCCAATGCCGCC
>PMCG01000099.1:7293-7466 GCA_003155335.1 Acidobacteriota bacterium | reverse complement strand
GTCTACGAGACGCCCGCCGGCACGGTCCTGTATCTGGCCCACCGGGAGATCGAACGCCTGGTGCTCGACCGCGACACACTGCACTACAAGCAATCGGTCTCGGTGCGTTACGCCCAGCTGATCTACGACGGACTGTGGTTCTCGACGTTGCGCGAGGCGCTCGCGGCGTTCGT
>PMCG01000099.1:0-7169 GCA_003155335.1 Acidobacteriota bacterium | reverse complement strand
GGATACGGCCGATCTCGCGCTGCTCGTGGCCGACGCGCCGTGCGCGGCCGCGGCCGTCTTCACCACCAACCGCGCGCAGGCGGCGCCTGTCTTGGTCTCGCGTGAGCACATTGCTTCCGGGCGGGCCCGCGCCGTGGTCGTCAACTCAGGTTGCGCCAATGCCGCCACTGGCGAGGGCGGCCTGGCCGATGCACGCGAGATGGCGTCGCTCACGGCGCAGGCCATCGGCTGCTCGCCCGCGGAAATTCTTCTGGCATCGACAGGAGTCATCGGCGTGCGCCTGCCGATGGAGAAGCTGCGCGCGGCGATTCCACGCGCAGCAGCGGCGCTCTCGAAGGAGGGCGGCGCCGACGCTGCACGCGCCATCATGACCACCGACACACGGCCCAAGGAGGTGCTGGTCGAGTTCGCGGTGGGCGGCCGAACCGCGCACCTGGGCGGCATGGCCAAGGGCGCTGGCATGATCGCACCGCAGCTGGCGACGATGCTCGCCTTCTTGACCACAGACGCCGCGATTGCGCCGAAGCTGCTGCGCCAGGCCCTGACGCCCGCTGTCGCGGCGAGCTTCAACAGCATCACTGTCGATGGCGACACCTCGACCAACGACACGGTCGTCGTGCTGGCCAGCGGCGCGTGCGGCGCGCCGCCGATCGAGCGCGCCGGAGCCGATCTCGAGGCCTTTGGCGCCGCGCTCGGCGAGGCTTGTCAGCGCTTGGCGCAGATGCTCATCCGCGACGGCGAAGGCGCGACGCGCGTGGCCGAGGTGCGCGTCGAGGGCGCGCGCACGCACGAAGACGCCGAACGCGTGGCGCGCACCATCGCGGACTCTCCGCTGGTCAAGACCGCGCTGTACGGCGGCGACGCCAACTGGGGCCGCATCCTCGGCGCCGTCGGACGCGCCGGGGTCGCGCTCGACATCAACCGCGTCGACATCTTCCTCGGAGACGTCTGGGTCAGCGAGGCAGGCGCCGCGCGCGAGTACGACGAGTCGCTGGCGACCGACGCGTTCACGCGCGACACTGTTCTCATTCGCGTGCGCCTGAACGCCGGCCGCGAGTCGGCGAGCGTCTGGACCTGCGATCTCTCGCACGGCTACGTCGACATCAACGGCAGCTATCGGAGCTGAGCATGAAGCTCTGGGGTGGCAACTACTCGACCGATCCGGACGCCGCGTTTTGGGAGTTCAACCGCTCTTTTCCGTTCGACCGGCGCTTGCTGCCCGAGGAGATTGCCGCGTCGCAGGCCTATGTCCGGGCATTGGGACGCGCCAAATCCATACCGGCCCGCGACGCCGAGCGCCTGGTCGACGGTCTGGGCGAGGTGCTCAAGCGCGCGCGCCGCGATCCGGCCTATCTCGAGCTCGACGCCGAAGACGTCCACAGCTTTGTCGAGACGCGTCTCGGCGAGATTGTGGGGGATTTGGCCGGCCAAGCCCACCTGGGTCGCAGCCGCAACGAGCAGGCCGTCACTGCTCTGCGTCTGTGGATCCGCGTGGCGATCGACGTCCTGCGCGACGGGGTTCGCGCGTTGGTAGAAGCCTTGGCCGAAAAGGGGCACGCCGGCGCCGCGAGCGTCATGCCAGGCTACACTCACACGCGCGCGGCCGAGCCGATCACCTTCGGCCACTGGGCTGCCGCGCACGCCTGGGGCCTGGTGCGCGATTTCGACCGGCTGGGCGACGCGCGGCGGCGCGTCGACGTCCTGCCGCTCGGTTCCGGTGCGCTCGCCGGCACGGCCCTGCCGATCGATCGCGAGGCCTTGGCCCGCGACCTCGGCTTTGCCGCCGTTTCAGAGAGCGCGCTGGACGCGGTGATGGACCGCGACTTCGCCATCGAGTTCGTGGCCTGCTGCGCCACGCTGCAGATGCACTTCTCGCGCATGGCCGAGGATCTGATCTGGCTCTCCAGCCCCGAGTTCGGCTTCTTCCGCCTGCCCGAGGCCTTCACGACCGGGTCGAGCTTGATGCCCCAGAAGAAGAACCCCGACGCCCTCGAGCTCGTTCGCGGCAAGGCTGGTCGCGTCACCGGCGACCTCGTCCGGCTGCACACCGTCGTCAAGGGCCTCGCGACCGGCTACCAGAAGGACCTGCAGGAAGACAAGGAAGCCGTCTTCGACGCAGGCGACACGGCCATCAACTCGGTCGCGATCATGCGCGGCGTCGTCACGGGGCTGACGCTCGACGAGGCCGCGCTCCGGCGCGCGGCCAGCCACGAAGAGATGATCGCGGCCGGTCTAGCGGTGGCCATCGCGCACGAGGGCGGGTCATTCCGCAAAGCCCACGGTTTGGTGGGCAGCATGGTTGCCGAAGCGCAGCGCACGGGCAGCTCGCTGCGCGCGGTGGCAGCGCGGGTGCTGGCGAGCGAGGTCCCGAGCGTGGCCGCCCGCCTGGACGTGCTCTTCGCGCCCGACGAGGCAGTGCGCGCCAAGGCGGCGCGCGGCGGCACGGCGCCGGACGCCGTGCGCGTTTCACTCGACGCCGCGCTCAGTCGTCTGCGGCGAGAGTAGCGACGTCGGCGGCTGATCGCCGAGCGCTACTTGAGCCTGATCACGCCGCGATCCAGCAGTCGCGAGAAGATGAGCATGACATCGTCTTCCGGCAGCGGGCACAGCTTGAGGATCGAGCGCACATCCCATTCGCCGTTGACGCGCGACAGGACAAAGCCCTCCTGCGGGTCGAGGTTCTCGCGCGTCAGCGCTATCAGGTCCTTGTTCAGGCAGGGCACCTGCTCGAGCGGCACGTTGCGCGTCGCGCGATCCCGCGCACGCGTGTCGGCCAGGCTCAAGAGCCCCTTCTTGGCGTTCTGATTCAGGCGATCGAGCGCCAGCACGTCGTGGTAGGCGCGTTCGGCCGAATCGTAACGCCGCTCCTGGAGTCGCGCGTAGGCTAGCGCCAGAAGCTCGTTCACCGCGCCGATGGGATCCTGAGCGCTGGGCTCCTCCGGCATGCGCTCGATGCCGATCAGATCGCGCGCCTTGAGCTCGAAGAGGATTGCGGCGGTCTCGTACTCCGAGCGGCGCAGCTCCAGGCCGACCTCGGCCATGCTCTTGCCCGCCGCAGCCAGCTCAAGGGCCTGGCGCTCGATCGGGTCGTTCGGCGTCTCCGCGGTCTCGAGGCGGCGCAAGACAACCCGGCTGGAGGGGAACACCGCGCGCATGCGGTTCCAATCGTCGACGCGCCGCACGCCCTCGAAGATGACCTCGCGAATGTCAAGGTCGAGGTGGACGAGCACGTCGTAAGGGAGCTCGCCCTCGTGAAACTCGAAGTGCCCTTCGGGCCAGAGAAAGAGGTCGTAGATCGTCTCCTCGGCCTTCAGCCTGAGCGTCGCCTTCAGCTCGTCCTCGGAGAGAACGCCGTCCGTCACGAGTATCGAGCCGAGCAGTCGCTTCTCCGACTCCTGGCGCAAGAGGCCCTTGAAGAGCTGCTCCTCCGTCACCTGGCCATCTCGGACGAGGAATTGCCCCAGGGATTCGCGTGGGTCGTTGGACCAGGAGGAGTGGATGCGGCCGTCACTGAAGACGATGCGCTTTTCGATCGAATGGCGGGTGAGACTCAGGGTGCCCGTCTTCCGACCGGACTCGATCCATTGCAGGATGTCGGGCAGCGGCATCGTCCGAAGGTTGCCGCTCAGATTGGACATGTTGCCAGTTTCGGGTCGGCCTAGTTACCGTCCCACGCCAAGGCCCATGGAACGTAGTCGCGCCAGCTTTCGGGTGCGCGAGAGAGAGTCAGCCGCGGCGTGAGCGCCGCAAAGCCCCGGGGCCGGTGCGGCCGACGGATCAGGCGCAGGCCTGCCTCTTCCGGAGTGCGATCGCCCTTGCGACGGTTGCAGGGAATGCAGCACGTGACGATGTTCTCCCAGGCTTTCTCGCCACCGCGCGCGACGGGGATGACGTGGTCAAAGGTGAGCTCCGAAGGGGGACGCGGCTCGCCGCAGTACTGGCAACGGTGCTCGTCGCGGGCATACACGTTCGTCCGTGAGAAGGGCACGTGGCTGGCGGGACGTTTCATCCGGACGTGACGGTGTAAGCGGAGGACCGACGGCAGCCTGACCCGCACCGTGACGCCGCGTATCTCCCGCGCGTGCAGGGCGATGACCTCGACCTTGCCCTGGTACTGAAGCGTGACGGCCTTCTGCCAGGACACAATCCGGAGCGGCTCGTACGTCGCGTTGAGGACGAGAGTCTGCTCCATACCCGCGCCGATGACGATTCTCTGCCCCCGCCCCAGGGCTGTCAAGGACACGACCGTCGACGAGCGTGGGGACGAGGGCGTGCGCGCGCCCCTGACTGCTAGTAGCCCTGCAGGGCGACGAAGAAGTCGATGCGCGTGGCAACCATCGGAGAGAGGTCGCTGAAAAGGATGGCCATGCCGTTGGGCGCCCTTTCGCCCGGAGCCACGCGCGTGACGCGACCCTCGATCATCATCGGGCCGCCTGTACCGGGCAGCTCCACGGCCATCGCCACCTGCTCGCCGAGCGCGCAGCTTCTCTGGCTCTCGACCCAGGCCGCGTCTCGGCAGATGTCGCACAGGAGACCCGCGAACGACACGCCTCCTGAGGTCAGACGCACGGAAACGTCCACGTCGAAGCGTGGCTGCCGGCGACGCTCCGCTGGCGAGGCACTGCCTTTCTCGGTTGCCGGATCGTTCTCGGGCCGGGTCGTCACGTGTGGACCCCCTCTGCGCGGACTTTCAGTACCAATTACCCTTGAGTCACATCGTACCACGGACCACCGGGGTTCGGAACGGGCGCGAACCGAGAATACAATAGCGGCAGGCGCCCAGGCGCCAGCGGTCACGAGAGGACCAGATCGAGGATGCAGCGCTGGATCGGACGAGACGAGGCGTGGCGGCTACTCTGCGAGTTCACGCAGTCCGAGGCGTTGCGGCAGCACGCACGTGGCGTCGAGGAGGCCGTCAGGGCCTATGCGCGCTGGAATGGGATCGAGGATCCGCAGGAGATCGAGGCTTGGGGCGTCGTCGGCCTGCTGCATGACTTCGACTACGAGCAGAATCCTACGCTCGACACGCACGTGCATGCTGGCTGTCGCATCCTGCGAGAGCGCGGTTGCCCGGAGGAAATCATCGAGGCCATCGCGTCCCACGCGGACTATATGGGAATCCCGCGCGATACGCCGCTCAAGAAAGCGCTGTATGCCTGCGATGAGCTGGTGGGCTTCATCGGGGCGTGCGTCAAGGTGCGTCCCAGCCGCAGCCTGCAAGACCTGCCCGTCGAGTCGGTCGTGAAGAAACTCAAGGACAAGGCCTTTGCTCGCTCAGTGGACCGCCAGGCCGTCTACGACGGTGCCGCTGCGATCGGCCGAACCCTCGTGGAGCACGTGGCCTTCGTCATCGAGTCGCTGAAACCTATCGCGGCAGACATCGGCTTGTAGCCGCTCGATCGGGATTCCCAATGAACGAGACCTGTCAGACGCTTCTCACGGAGTTGCCCGTCGGCGTCGTACTCATCGATCGCGGCGGTCGCATCGTGCTCAGCAACCCGGCCGCGTTGGACCTGATCGGCCTCAGCGGCGATCCGGCCGGGGTCCCGCTCTTCGGAGGACCAGCGCTCTCAACGGAGCTGCGCGAGCTGGAGGGTGCCTTCTGGAGCGCGATGGCCGACGAGTCTGCCCCGCTCGACGAGGATCGCGAGTTCGCGCAGAGCACACCGGCCGGCACGCGCGAGCTGCGTGCCCGGCTCAGGCGTCTCACGATCGAGGGTCAGCCGCACGGCCTGCTGCTGATCGACGACAACGAACGCGTCAAGCGCACGGAGCGAGCGCTGGCCGCGGCGCTGGGTGAGGCGCAGGACCAGGCCGTGCGCGACCCGCTCACGGGCCTGTTCAACCGCCGCCACGTCGAATGGGTGCTGCCAGCGGAGATGAAGCGCGCCGAGCGCTACGGCACACCCCTCTCCCTGCTCGTCCTGGACCTCGACCACTTCAAGGCGGTCAACGACACCTACGGCCATCCGATGGGCGACCGCGTCCTCGTCGAGCTGGCGCGCCTGCTCAACCGCATCCTGCGCGTCGGCGATACGAGCGCGCGCATGGGCGGTGAGGAGTTCTGCGTGGTCCTGCCCCACTCGGACACGGCAGCGGCGCAGCGCGCGGCAGAACGCCTGCAGCGCGTCATTCGCGCACTGCGCTTCCAGGAGGAACCGGAGTTGCGCGTCCGAGCGAGCATCGGCGTCGCCACGGCGCGCCCCGCTGGGCCGCGCACGGATTTCGCCGGCGAGGCGGCGCGGCTGCTGGCCGCAGCGGACAAGGCCCTGTACGCGGCCAAAAATGGCGGTCGCGATCGCACTGAGGCCGCGCCCGAGTAGGAGCTATCGCCGGCGTGGGGCGGGCCAGTGGCGTCCGGTGCGCGGGAGCACTTGGCCTCAGGAGACATCCGTCCTAGAATCTCACCTGGGTTCTCTTACCAATACCCGCATGGCACCCGTGGCGACGTTCGGCAAGTACCAGGTCCAGCGGATCCTCGGCCGCGGCGGGATGGGAACTGTCTACGAGGCGCTCGACCCCCACCTCAATCGCAAGGTGGCCCTCAAGACCATGATCCCTGGCCTGCTGGGCGATCCTGGCCTGCGCGCTCGCTTTCTGCGCGAGGCACAGGCCGCAGGCGCGCTCAACCACCGCAACATCGTCACCGTCTACGACCTGGGCGAGGACCGCGGTCAGCCGTACATCGCCATGGAGTTCATCGAAGGCACCGACCTCGAGCGCATCATCCTCAATCGCGAGCCCTACCCGGTCGAGTGGAAGGCCAACGTCCTGCGTCAGATCTGCGACGGCCTGGGACACGCCCACCGCAACGGGATCATCCATCGCGACATCAAGCCGGCCAACATCCGCGTCACGCCGGCGGGCGAGGTCAAGATCATGGACTTCGGCATCGCCCACTTGCAGGCCCCGTCGCGGCTCACTCGTGGCGGCCAGGTCTTGGGCACCGTCCACTACATGGCGCCGGAGCAGATCGAGGGCGGCAAGGTCGATCACCGCGCGGATATCTTCTCGGTCGGCGCGATCGCCTATGAGCTGATCACGTACCGGCGGCCCTTCGACGGCGAGAGCCTGACCTCGGTGATGTTCAAGATCGCGCACGAGGACGCCGATCGCTCGGCCTTCGCGCACACGCCCCTCTCGCCGCGTCTCGAGGAGATCGTGCTCAA
>PMCG01000351.1 GCA_003155335.1 Acidobacteriota bacterium | reverse complement strand
TCGTGCTCTACCGGCGCACAGACGTGTACCCCGAAACTCGGCCGGTCTTCGCCACCATTGCCCGAGAGATGCGCGCCCGCGCCTGCCGTCCCGATGGCCCGCTCTTTGTCTGGGGCTATGCGCCGCAGTTCTACTACGAGGCGAACCTCCCGGTGGCCAGCCGGTTCCTCTTCGTGGATCGCACGCTCACCGGCCACGTCTCCGGCGGCGAGGCCGATCTGCGACTCGTGCGCTCGCAGCATTGGGATTGGCTGATGGCCGACCTCGAGCGCAACCAGCCGGATTTCATCATCGATGCTGCGAAGGCCCGACTCAGCCGTTGGGACTACCCGATCCAGGACTTCCCCCGCTTGGCGCGCTTTCTGCGAGAGGACTACTTGCCGGTGGCCACGGTCGCCGGCGCCACGCTCTGGCAGCGGCGCGCCTGTGCGCCGGCCCGCCAGGCCGTCACAGCAGACGAAAGAGAGGGCTGCCCTTGAGGGCGCGATCGAAGGTGACCGTTGCGTTGCACCCGGCGCTGCGGTTTCTCGAGCCGAGGAGGTAGTCGGCGAAGTCTCCGCCTCCGGCGCGATACTGGGCCAGCGCCTCTCGAACGTGGTCGCGGTCGTTAATCGAGAACTGGGCGGCGGCGAGTATCTTCTCGAGCGCTCCGCACACTGCGTCCTTGTCGAGGTCGTAAGCACCGCGCAGCACCCAGACCAGCTCGCACAACACGACGACGTCCAGATGGAGCTTCTCGCGCTTGGCCTCGGCTGCGGCGACGAGCGCGTTGGCTTTCTCCGCCTGGCCAGGCGCGTCCTGCGTGAGATAGCGCACGAGGACGTTCGTGTCGAGGCCGATCATCTCGACGGCCGGCCTTGGCGCGCGATGGCGGCGTTCATGGCCTCGACGGATACGGCTCGACGGCCCGGCCTGCGGAGCAGACCTTTGAGCTCGCTGACGTCGGCCGCTCCGACCCGCACGACGACGCGGCCTTCCTGCTCGACGACAAAGTCCAGCCGGTCTCCCTCTGCCACCCGAAGTGCTCGCCGGATGGACTTCGGTATCGTGACCTGTCCCTTGCTAGTGACCGTGGCGCTCGGCATCTCCCTTACTCCAGGTAAGGCACTCCTTACCTCATGTAAGGATACGACGATCTGGGCTGGCCAGCAACGCGCGACGCCCGACAGGGGACGCTCGCGTCTGGCTCGGTTGCGGGCGTCGGAGATCTGGGAGTCTGGGGACAACGCACCTTCGTTGCAGCTCACGCACCTAGACCGGCGCGTGGTTCGACATCCTCGACACGCTCGCGGGTGGCCTGCGTGCGCGACGCGCCTTTGGCACGGATGACGTCGTGAATGGCGGTGTAGAATCACCCAACGAGTCCGAGTCGGGAGGGATGGGCGTGAGTACCGCTTCAGGCAGATTCTGGCAATGCCCCAAATGCCACCGGCACGTCCCGGATCGGCAGGATGGCTGCCGATGCGGTTACGGCCGCACGGCGGATGCGGACCGACCTTCGACGGCGCATGGCACCCGAACCGCTGCGCCTGATGCAGCCCGTCAGCGGACTGGGTTCCGGTCGATCGTCGCCGGTCAAGCGGTCGTCCTTGTTCTTGGAATCGCTGTGGGACTCGCCAGGTTCCGCCGGACTCCGGAAGCACCTGGTCCTGCGACGTCGAATTCCCCGGCGGCTCACGAAGTCGTGCCCCCGACCGAGGAGGCGGCGTCGCGCCGCGCTCTCGAGGCGGAAAACGCAGCGCTACGAGAACAACTCGCCAGGCTCCCGTCGGAATTGGAGACGAGGGCCAAGCTGGGTGGCCGCGAACTCGTTCCACATTCTGAGGGGGTTCCCGCGACACCGGCAAGGCCCGTGCCGACGCCTACATCGCCCCAAGGGTCATCGTCGGCGCAGGACTCCGCGACGAGTGCCGGCGAGAGCGAGGGCGTGGCCACACTCAATGCCCGAGCCGCAGCGTTCAGGGCGAGCATCTTGCCTTTGACGCGCGCATTCACCGAGGCGGACTCCCAGGCGGAGCAGCTCTGTTCTCAGTACAAGGACAGTTGCTCCGGGTCCGTGCGGCCAGAGGGCGATTTCTCGTCATTAGGAGTTCCGCTCGCGGATACCCCCGCATGCCTGCAATTGGAACAGGCGGTTCGGGATCGCCGACGCCGCCGTAACGAATTGGCCTCCCGCCTCCCAGACCTTGTTGATCAGTGCCGACACGCGGGCTTGGGCGGCTTCGAGTGCGAGACGATCTTCGAGCAGCAAGGCGTTGGCGCCCACATGAGCAACTCGACCAAGAAGGACGACGATGCGCGCTGGTGTGGCGTTCGCCAGGGATCCCCAACTCAATGACTGGACGCTCGCTGGCGCGCGGGACTTGGACTTGGGTAGTGAGTGACCGTGAAGTCGGAGGCATCAGGGTGGAAGCGAACGGTGCGTGGCGGTTGGAGATCACCGACTTTCCCGCGGTCCGCGCCGCTATGGGTGAAGAGCTTCTCACCGCCTTCTGCCGCTGCTTCATCCATGCAGACCGCCTGACGGCGCTCGCGGACTTCGGCTCGATGAGCGCCCAGCGGCACGGCGAGTCCTCGGCGGCCCACCTCCGAAACCTCCACACGATGTTCTGGCTTGTTGCTGGCACGCTTCATGAGCTTGCTCTGGCGGTAAGGAAACTCGGAACTCAACTTGAGGAGCGTCAGCTGATTGAGTCCCTGGGTGACGCTTGGAAGAGCGTTCAGCAGATCGAGCAATGGGCGGACGACCCGCAGCGCAAGAAGCTGCGAGACAAGCTCGGCTTCCACGTCGATGCGGATCCCATCCGAAGGGGGCTGCGGAAGCTGGCCGACGCGGGCGGTACTGTAGTGGTAGCTCTTGGGGACGGGCGCGAGGTCTCCCGGACCTACCTCCCTCTTGGTGTCGAGGCGGCGATCGGCGGTCTCGCGATGCCCGCCTCCGAGGTCGAACCGCTCGTACAGTCCACCGCAGAGCACCAGCTCGTTCCGAAAGCGCTGCAGGAGGTGTTCATGACTGCCATGGCTTGTTGCGGCGTCCGCCGCGGCGAGCCTCGGCCTCTTTGAGGCTCAGGACGAGCACGGCAATGGACGAGCCGCAGAACAACCAGATGAGCGGTCGGCGCCGGCGCAAGCGATAGAGCGCCGCCGCATCTCGCCCCCTGAACGGGCCGGCGCTACTCCTCGCCGGTGTCGGGGCGCGCCAAGAAGAAGCCCTGACCGAAATCGACGCCGAGTTGCTCGAGCGCGTTGGACTCTTCCTGGACGTGAATGCCTTCGGCGATGACCGTGGCGCCGATGGCGCGGCTGAGCGTGACGATGGCCTTGACCATCGCCCGGTTCACCACGCTCGTGTGCACGTCGCGCACGAGGCTCATGTCGATCTTGAGGAAGTGCGGGTTGAGGCGCGCGATCAGCTCCAGCCCCGAGTAGCCCGCACCGACGTCGTCGACGGCGAACGACATGCCCAGGTCGACGAAGTACTGCATCGCCTCGCGGAGCATGGCGTAGTTCTCGATGAGCAGTTTTTCGGTGATCTCGAGCACGATGCGGTCAGGCGAGACCTGCGCGCGGCCGAGGAACTCGATCAGCGACTTGCCGCGGAAATGCGGATCGCGGATGGTTGCGGGCAGCGTATTGACGAAGAGCCGGGCGTTGGAAGGCACACGCCCGGCGGAAAGCAGGGCGCGCCTGCGACAGAGGCGGTCCAGCTCCACCATCAGACCATGGCGCTCGGCTGCGCCGAAGAGCTCGTCGGCGGTTTCCAGCGCGGTGCCGCGGGCGCCGCGCGAGAGCGCCTCGAAGCCGAGCACGCTGCGGTCCTTGAGCAGCAGGATGGGCTGAAACGCGGTGACGATGCGCTCGTGAACGATCAGCTCCTGCAGCCGCTCGCGCTCCAGCAGCACCTCCGCTTGCCGCAGGTGCTGAGCCATGGCGTGCGACTCGTCGAGCACGCGGCGGATGACGGTCTCCGCACGCACAAGCGGGTTGTAGAGAGCCAGGCCGTGCACGACGTCGATGCGCGGCGCGGTCTTGAGGTAGGGGAAGCAGCCGCGCACCAGGTTCGGTACGACGCCGGTCAGCAGGCGCGCGCGGATCGCCCGAAAATCAGCGGCGCTGACCGTCACCGACTTGCGGCGCTTGCGTTCGAGGAAGACGAGGAATCGCGTGCCGCCGGGACGATCGAGCGCCCACAGATCGCCCTTGCGGCAGTCGCGTCCTTGATGCTCCTGGATGACAGCAAAGGCGCGCTGACGGACTTCCTGCAGGGCGCCCTGGCCGTACTCAGCCTCGATGGCGGCAAAGGCCGAGGCGTCGATCACCATGACGCCGACGCAACCCTGCTCTTCGAGCTGCGCGGCCAAGAGCGGCAGCCGGTCGTAGTAGGTGGGCAGTTCCTCGAACGGCACCCGTTAGCTCCGCGTCCCTATGTTCATGCGGACCGGATCAGTCGTCTCGGACGAACCTCGGCATAATATCTCACATCCTCGCGGAGCGCGATCTTTCCCAGTCAGGGCCGCGCCGCTGGCAATCCAGGCTAGAATACGAAGCTTCGTCGGGGTATCGCGATGTCCATACTGGCGCGCTTCCTGCGGGACCGAGGGATCGTCACCGAGCGACAGATTCAGGAAGCTGTGCAGCACCAAGTGCTATACGGCGGCCGGCTGGGCACGAGTCTGCACGAGCTGGGATTCATCACCGAGGAGCGCCTCGAGGAAGCGCTCGCACGCATCCACGGCGTGCCGCCTGTGCGCATCGACGCGCGCGAGTTGAGCGCGGAGACAATCGGGCTCATCCCCAAGGCGCTCGCC
>PMCG01000164.1 GCA_003155335.1 Acidobacteriota bacterium | reverse complement strand
AACAGGACGCGCTCATCGAAAGGCTCTTGGCCGCCGGCCTGGTGGAGCGTCTCCCGGAGCAGCTCGGCGACGTCCCGAAGACGTACGCGGACGTGTCGAAAGCCAGTCGCCTCGCCGGCTACGACCCGCACTGCAAGATCGCCGAAGGCGTGCGCCGCACGGTGGCCGGGCACCTCGAAGCGAAGAAGCGCGCCCGAGACACGCAGCGCGAGAGCGTACGTGCCGCCCTGCGCCTCGAGTGCGCGCTGCGCGTGCGCTGCGGCCTCGACAGCGCGGGCCGTCTGAAAGACCCGGTCTACCTGCCTGCCGACGCGATCGCCGCCTGTGACGCCATCGATCAGATCGCAGGCGTGCTGGCCTCGGCGCCGCGCGACTTTCTGGCGCTGCGCGGCCAGGCAGAGCTGGCCGCGACCCTGGCCGAGGTGGCCGCCTATCTTGGCAGCGCCGGGGAGGCGCGGCTCTCGGGCATGAACGGCCTGCTGCTTCACCGCAAGCGTCGTGAGATGTTGGCCATTCTCCGCGCGGGTGGCGCCTCCGGCCTCCAACCCACGCACGAGCGCCGCCTGCTCGGTCTGGCAAGAGAGGTCGTGGCCGTCACTGGTGTAGCCCCTGTCGCACTCGTCGTCGCAGCTGCCGGGTACGGCACGCGCCTCGCGAAAGACCTCGGCGGATACGAGATGAAGCACCGCATCTTCCTCGGCGACGAGATGCTGCTCCTGAGCCTGCGCAACGTCATCCCGTTCTCGCGCCGCATCGTGGCCGTCGTCAGCGAGCGCAACCGATCCGACGTCGAGGCGCTCATCGGGCGCAGCGAGATGACGCCCGATCGCGGCTTCCGCGTGGACTACGTGGTCCAGCGCCAGCGCCTCGGCGATGGAGATGCGCACCTGGCCGCCCAAGAGATCTTCGGCGATTTCCCTGGCGTCATCGTGTTCATCTTCGCCGACGCGCCGACCAAGTCGCCCGAGACGATCGAGAAGATGATCCTGCTCAAGCAGGCCCTCGGCCCGTACGCCCCGCTCGTCGTGCCTTGCTACCACGAGGAGAAGCCCTACTCGCCGATCGTCGTGATCGAGAGCGGCACCGACCGCGGCCGCGTCGCCTGGAACTGGCAGAAGGCTGACGAGCAGGACTACCCCGCCGCTGCCGAGGCTCGCGGTCGCGGCGGCCTGCGCAACGTCGGGCTCTTCGCTGCCGACGCCAGCGTGTTTCCGGCCTTGGCGCGCTTCAAGTCCGAGGAGTTCACCGCCACCGGGCGCTACCACGCGTGGCAGCGGAGTGTGGCCGCCTGGCGCGCCGCAGGTGCAGATCCCGAGCAGCGGCCCAAGGAGGCCGAGTTCGGCTTTGCCGATCTGATGAAGGTCCTGCCTCGCGATGGCATCGAGGTCGTCGCTGCCGCGCTCGCGCGGCCTTCGGATCGGCTCAACGTCAACGAGATGGAGGACGTCGAGGAGGTCAAGCGCCTGTACCGTCGACAGTCGCCATACGTGCAGCCGATGGTCGAGCGTCTGCCGGAGCGACACGAGGTGATCGTGCGCTTCTATGACCTGGACGGCGACCAGCGCGTGGTGCGCCAGAACGGCCAGCCGTCGGTGCGCAACTGCACGCGCCTCACGTTCGACGGCAACGCATCGCTCGCCTCCGCCGCGGCGCAGGGGGCGATCGACGGGCACGTTCGCACCCTCGGCTCGTGCATCGAGAAGGACCTTGGCCTCGCCGTGCTCCCCGTCAAGGAGGGCGTGATCGAGTAGGCGCACGGCCGTGCGCCCTTTGCGTCGATCTGACGCGCGACGCGTCGCCAGGAGGCTTGACGACCTGCCGGAAGACAGTGTAACTTGCCGTGCCTTGGGGCAGATCCTGTTCATGGCTGTGCCTGGCGGCGCTCGCCGATTCTCTGTTGCTTCACCCCCGCGGCGGCGCATGTCGCGCCTGCGGATGACAATCGAGGTGTTTGATGCGTGTTCTTCTTCGTGCCGTCCCGTTGCTCCTTCTGAGCCTGACCACGCTGGCCGCGGCGGGCGTCGACAAGCCCGCCAGCAGCGGAACGCCGGTGGCCATCGTCGGGACCCAGACGATCACCGCCGACAAGCTCGATGAGCAGCTCGGCAACAGCCTCTTCAGGCTGCGTTCAGACGAATACAGCCTCAAGCGGGCCGCCCTCGACGAACTCATCGCCAAGGCCGTGATCGAGCAGGAGGCCGCGAGTCGCAAGCTGACCGTCGAGCGCCTGACGGCGATCGAGATCGACGAGAAGGCCAAGCCGGTTCAGGACGACGAGGTCGGCGCGGTCTACGAAAGCGCCAAGCAGAACTACGCCAACATGCCGGAGCCCGAGGCCAAGAGGCAGATTGCCGACGGGATGCGACGCACACGCGCACAGCAGCGGCGAGAGGCGTTTCTCGCCGAGCTGCGTGCGAAGCAGAACGTCAAGGTCCTGCTGGAAGCGCCGCGCGCCGAACTCGCGCTGGACAACGAGCCTTCGCGCGGACCGGCCGAGGCGCCGGTAACGGTCGTGGCCTTCTCGGATTTCCAGTGCCCGTACTGCGCGCGCCTGGGCCCGATCGTCGGCGACCTCCAGAAGCGCTACGGCACCTCGGTGCGCTTCGTCTTCCGCAACTTCCCGCTCCCGTTCCACCAGAACGCGGCCAAGGCGGCGGAGGCCGGCGTCTGTGCTCACGAGCAGGGCAAGTTCTGGGAGATGCACGACAAGATGTTCGCCAATCAGGGCGCCCTGCAGGTGGCCGACCTCAAACGCTATGCGACGGAACTCGGGTTGAACGCCGAGACCTTCTCACAGTGCCTCGATTCCGCGCGCTACGCGGCGAAGTGGAGGGCCGACATCCAGGAAGGCAGCACCTACGGCGTGGGCGGCACTCCCACGCTCTTCGTCAACGGCCGTCTGCTCAGCGCAGGAGCCAATCCCGAAGCCCTGACCCAGGCGATTGACCAGGAGCTGGCCAGCGCGCCCCCTGCCGCAGCAGTAGCGCCGAAGCCGAAGAAGTGACGGCGACGTAGCGGCTCGCGCCGACGAGGCGGCTGCTACGCGAACGAACGGCTTGCGCAGTCGAATGTGCAGGCCGTTCTCATTTCAGGACGTCGAACGGCGAGTCGACGCCGGCTCCCCCGGCGACCGCGGCGCTCACAGCACGCTGGCGTCGTACTACATCCGAAGCCAGGCTGAGATCGACGAACTCTTGCGTCGGCTCCTGGATGGCGGCAGGTAGGGCACCTGGGCTATTCTCTCAACCGCGCGGCGCTTGAGATGGGATCTGTCGCGCGCCACCCTTGAGCCGGCAAAGAGCCCCAGAGGTATGGTTCTTCCTTGACGAACGGAGCTGCCACGTCACGACCGAAGAGGNNGTCTTGGAGTACGGCGCGCGACAGGTGGAGCATCGCGCGAACAGCCTTCCGCGCGGGCCGGATGTCTCGCTTGACCTGGCCCAGCCGAATCCCGCCGGTACCGGCTCCTTCCGTCTGCGGCCGAACTTGAACGTCGACTTCAAGATCAAGAGCGAGCACTTCGTCATCACGACCAACTCCCACGGAATGCGCTGGCGCGAGGTCTCGCGCGCGAAGCCGCGCGGCAAGCAGCGGATCGCCTTTCTCGGGGACTCCTTCGCCTTCGGCTGCTGGGCCAGCCGCATCGAGAACAGTTTCGTGGGGGTGGTCGACCGAACGCTCGACCCGAGCCGGTACGAGGTGCTGGACTTCGGCGTGGGCGGCTACGGCCTCGATGACATGGAACTGCAGTGGAAGGAGCTCGTCGACGGCTTCTCTCCCGACTATGTCGTGGTGACTTTCTTCAACGGCAACGACTTCAGGGACACCTTCTTGGGCCTCGACCGCTACGACATCGTCGAGGGGCGCGCGGAGATGAACGTCGAAAGGGAAGCACGCCGGCTGCCCCCCAGCATCCGCAGCCACGTGCTGGTGCGATGCCCACCCGCCGCCGACCGGAGTTGGCTGCGCGGGCAGCTCAGGCGTTGGGCGACGTTCCGGTTGCTGCTGCCGCTCATGGGTCTCGACAACCTGGCCCTCGACTTTCACGCCGGCTTGGATTTCAACGACCTCACCTACTGGTCGCGAGTCCCCTATCCGGAGATCGCGCGACAAGCGCGCGACAAATCACTGGCGGTCCTGGACCGCATGAACGCCTTTGCTCGGGAGCGCCGAGCACGGCTGGTGCTCGTCAGCATTCCCTTCCGCGAGCAGGTCTATGCTGCTGAGCCCTCCGGTCGACACTACGACATCGGTTTCCCACAAGCCTATCTTCAGGTGTTCGCGCGCGACCGAGGGATCGCCTACTTGGACCTCCTGCCGCTCTTGCGCGAGCACGTTGTCAGGACGAATCAACAGCTCTACTGGCAAGGGGACATCCACTTCAACGAACGCGGCCACCTGCTGGTGGGGAGTCTGATCGGAGATTGGCTCCCGCGCGTCGTGCTGCGGCCCGGTGATGAACAACTGTCACACGACCCAAGCGATGAGAC
>PMCG01000025.1:1056-3065 GCA_003155335.1 Acidobacteriota bacterium | reverse complement strand
CCCACCGGCAGCCACAGGCAGGCCTGGTACTTGAAGAGCGTGGCGATCCCGACGAGGAGGCCAGCCAAGAGCAGGCGCGATGCACCGGCCAGGTCCTGCGGTCGGCGTAGCAGCACGAGGGCCCAGGCCAGCGGCAGCATCATCAGGACCTCGCAGTTCACAGCGAGCATGTCGTGGCCGATGAAGGCTGCGCTGTAGATCAGCCAGGCGATGGCGGCGAGGAGACCGCGGCGGTCGTGATCAAAGAAGGCGGACAGNNAAGACGAGAGGCGGCTTGTGGTCGGCGACGTCCGCGTAGAGCAGGCGGCCGTGGAGCATCTCGCGAGCCGCGGTCGCGTACGAGGCCTCGTCGAGGTCAACGATGCCAACGCCGAGAACCACAGCGCGCGTGGCCAAAGCAAGGAGGACGAAGAGGAGGAGGCGGGACAGCGCGCGCCTAAGGTCGAGCGATGGCGACTGCGGCTGGGTCATTCGTGCATTGTCGCTCTTCGGGGCAGATCTGGCATTCCTGCTGCCGGTCACGCCGATCGCACGGGTGGTGAAGCGTCGTGTCGCCCGAAAGCGCGCGAGTGGACGCGGACGCCGATATCGCCCGCGCTCAGTCACATCGCCAGTCAGGCTACCCCTCCGTGGCTCTCACTACCTTTCGAAAGCCGTGAGACGCTCGGTCCACCGTGTAACATGTCCCCCTAATGCCCATTCGGCCGCGACAATGCGGGCTGCACGGCCCGCGTTAGGCAACTGCGTGAGCTGTGTGCGCGTGTTCACCACGCCGTGCGCGACGGTATGAACGACAAGGCCATCTCGTAGAATCTGCACGCACATACCGCCCCTCGGCGCACACACAACATCCTCCTGCGGCCGAGGCAGGCCCGCATACATCTCCGGGACCTGAGAATCAGGAACGAGGGAAGGCAGAGGCGGTGCATCCTGCACAATCTTCGGTTCGACACCACTCTCAAACCACCCTTCGTAGCAGTACTGCCCGCTCTCCGGCGTCAGTCGAGGATAGAGTCGCCAGCGGCCGGCCCTATGAACCAGCTTCCAGTCGTTCAGTTCGACTGCGTTTCCGTAGCCACAGCAACACTCGCCTTCGAACTCCCGCAGGTTGGCCTTGGTTTCAGTTCGAATGCGCATCAGATCAGCCTCATCGACGACGTCGCGCAACGCCACGAGCCCTGGCCAACCGGTCCCTTCGCCGTACGGCCCCACCGTGCGCGGAAGCCCCTCCAGACGGAAGACCGCCGCGTCTCCGCGGCCGCTTAGATTTCCGCAGTCACCGTGTCTGGACCACGAGATGCTTACGTACTCCGGCGTCAGTCCTGTTATCTGCGCGGTCTCTTCCAGGCTGCATCCTGCCTCAAAGTCGGCTACCACATCGCAGTCTGGGTTCCCGGCTCTTGCCACCTCCGCCGGCTTGACCCGGTGCCCTCGGAGGCCGAGAACCACTAGGAAATCGCGGCGAACCCCGCCTGCACCGCAGGTGGCACGAGTCGGCAACACGTTCACTCGCAGAAACGTCCTTCGATGGGGGACCACCAGGCCATCAAGAGTCGCGACCACGCGCGCCGCGCCCGCATCCTGAACGATCCAGTATGTCTTGTAGGTGCGGTCATTCTCGCGGCCGAGGCCGGAGCGGTCGACCTCTGCCTCGGTGGACACCCCAAGGAGCAGCCCTATCGGTGTGGTCTGTCGCTCACCAGCTAGAGCTAATCCGGCGAGCGTGGCTAGAAGCACTGCGATCATACTCTCCCCCCTCGATCGGAAGGCATCCAACACGAAAACCACGGCTAAACGGAGACCGTACCTATCTAGTCCATGCTGATTGTACGCGTGGAGCGGCGCAGTAAGGGCGGCCACGGAGGGCCGCCCCTACGACGCCGGGTGTGAGGTGCCGGCTGCGTTCGACCACGGCGCGGGCCCGCGGTGCCTGGGCGAACTGCCGTTCGCCCCTACTCGACGACCACGCGGTCTGTGCCGCCGCGGCCGAAGGTCTCGGGGTGGTACAT
>PMCG01000025.1:0-1044 GCA_003155335.1 Acidobacteriota bacterium | reverse complement strand
TACCAGGTGCGCGTCCACCACCACCAGCCGCCCGGACGACGCGGGCCGCCCAGGCCGGGCGCGCCGACGAGCGTCACATCCTCGCCCTGACCTTGCGGGATTGTCCCAGTCGTGGCCAGCTCGGGATTGAGCGGCTCAAGCCCGGCTGGCAGAGGATCCACGAGCGCCACGTGGTAGCGACGCGACGGCGCCACCATCGTCAGCGTCACGCGCACACGCGAGCCAGCCTTGACGTGCCACACGCCATCTGCACCGCGTCGCACGTCGTCCTTCTTGTCCAGCCCCTCGTAGCGCCGCTCCACGGTGAAGCCGTAGTCCGCGGGCGCCAGTGTCAGACTCGCTGGCGCGTACTGCATCCCGATCCGGTAGTAGAGCCGGCCCTTGCCTTCCTTGGCCACGATGAGATCCTGCGTCTTGGACTCGCTGCCCAGGTACGCCATCGGGATCTCGGTGTAGCTGCGCTCTGTCGTGCGTCCACGGAACGCGTGCTCACCCGCGTAGCGCTCGCCCAGCCAGGCCCGCGCCACGAAGTCCGGCGTCACCTTTTCGTACGTGTTGAAGTAGCGGTCGAGCGCCAGCAGGATGAAGACGTTCTCCTGCGTGTTGAGCCAGCGGCCAGCCGTGCGATGTCCGAGCAGGCCTTCGACCAGCTTCGGGATCAGATCATTGGCCGGCTGATCGCCGATCAATGCCTCGAGCACGATCGCGTCCGCGCGCCGATCCGAGTAGAGCAGGACGTACGCGCTGTCGCCGTAGTCCACCGCGAAGTGCGCCGTCGATGCCGTCTCGGTCGCGCGATTGGCCAGGAAGTGCCGGATCGCTGTCACCTCGGCCTGCGACTCCGGATCGCCGGACATCACGCCCAATAACCAGCCAATGGCCTCGAACGAGAGCTTCTCGATGCCTGCCTCTGCGAAGAGCTTGCGCGCCCGCGCTGTGTCGCGATCGCCCATGCGCTGGCGCACGCTGAGCGCATAGGCAATGAGCGTCCGCCGCGCGTTGTCGCCGTACCAATGCGGGATGTGCGCCTCGACCTCGCGCAAG
>PMCG01000142.1 GCA_003155335.1 Acidobacteriota bacterium | reverse complement strand
TCGTCGAGCTGACTCTTGTGCTCGTGGACGCGCGTGACGAGGTCGTCGAAGTCCTTGGGCGGCGCCTTCTTCGCCTCGCTCCACACGACTGCGCCGGTCTCAGGGTCGACCTTGAGCAGCGCGCCACAGCAGGCGCAAGTGACATCGAGTGCCTCGGGCATGGAGCGATTGTGCGACAACTCGCGGCAGAGCGCAAAGGGCGGCTAGTGCACGGGCAGTCCTGTGCTATAGTCACCTTCCGGCGCGGCCGCGCCCCTGCGCGCCTGTAGCTCAGGTGGATAGAGCGGCAGCCTTCTAAGCTGCGGGTCAGGGGTTCGAGTCCCTTCAGGCGCGCCAGAACGACAACGGTGGATGTAGCTCAGCTTGGTTAGAGCGCCAGGTTGTGGCCCTGGAGGCCGCGGGTTCGAATCCCGTCATCCACCCCACCTTCTGCCTGAGCCATCGATGGACGGGCGCGTGTGAAGATCGCGATCTTCGACTCCGGGTTCGGGGGCCTGACGGTCTTCGGCGCGATCCGCAGGCTGCTGCCGTCCTACGATTACGTCTACCTCGGCGACAACGCCCGCACTCCCTACGGGCATCGCTCGTTCGAGGTTGTGTACCGGTTCACTGCGCAGGCCGTGCGCTATCTATTGGCGGGGGACTGCGCGCTGATCGTGATCGCGTGCAACACGGCGTCCGCCAAGGCGCTGCGATCGATTCAGCAGACGCTGCTCCCGACCCTTGCCCCGACGCGGCGCGTGCTGGGCATCATCCGCCCGTCCGTGGAGGCGCTGGCGCGCGATCACGACGCGCGGACGGTGGCGCTCTGGGGCACGGCTGGCACGGTGCAGTCGGAGAGCTACGCGATCGAGCTGGCCAAGCTCGCTCCCAAGATGCGTCTCGTGCAGATGGCCTGTCCCTTGCTCGTGCCACTGGTCGAGAGCGGCGAGCTGAGCGGTGCGGGGCTCGACTACTTCTTGCAGAAGTACTGGGCGCAGACCGTGGCAGAGGATCCGACCGTCGATTCGCTGCTTCTGGCGTGCACGCACTATCCCTTGCTCCTTCCGCGGATCCGTGCGGTGGTGCCGGAGGAGGTCGAGATTCTGTCGCAGGGGGCGATCGTTGCCCCGAGTCTCGCGGACTATCTGCTGCGCCATCCGGAGATCGAGGGCCGGCTTTCGCGCGGAGGGCAAACGACGTTCTTGACGACGGATCACAGCGAGGATTTTGATCGACTCGCCGAGCTGTTCCTCGGACACCCCGTCGAGTCTGCCAAAATCGATCTTGCCGAGAGCTAGCGGCCGCGCGCCGCTCTGACGGCAAGGGGGCGGGTGCTCGGGCTCACGATGCCAGAAAGGACATCGACTCCGCCGGAGGGCCGGGCCGTACGTAGTGGAGATTAGGTGCGTGAGGGCGAACATGGCGAACAGGGTCCGGATGGTGACGGTGCTTGCCGGCGGCCTGGCACTCGCGGTCGGATGGCAGCCGTCTGCCTGGGCGGGCGCACGGGACGCGCGTCAGGGAGGGGGAGCGGCGGAGACGCGCATGCCGCTGCGGCTCACCTTGGCGGATGCGATCGCGCGCGGCCTGGCGCAAAACGTGGCGGCCGTGCTGGCAGATGAGGAAGTGCGCGCCGCAGGTGGCGCGCGCAGGCGGTCATCGGCTCGCCGCAGCGCGGCTGTCGCGGTCAGACACGCGTGACCTGGTCGTCGCTACCTGTGCGGCGCTGTACCTACGGGCTGTGGCCGAGGAGAGTCGCGTCGAGGCAGCCCAGGCCGAGCTCGCCACGGCACAGGCCGTTGGCAGGCTGGCCCACGACATGAAGCAGGCAGGCACCGTTCCGGGCATCGACGTCCTGCGGGCCGACGTGCAGCTCGCCGCGCAACGCCAGCGCTTGATCCGGGCGGAGAACGAGCGCGACCGGCAGCGCCTGGCGCTGGCAAAGGCCATCGGTCTTCCCCTGGGCGACGGATTCGAGCTGGCTGACCGCGTGCCGTACGCCGAGCTTGCCGGGCTGCAGTTGGACGAGGCGCTGGTCCAGGCGCTGGCCACGCGCTCCGATCTGAAGAGCGCCACGGCGTCTCTGAATGCGGCAGAGGACGACCTGCGCGCGGCGATCGGCCAGACGCTGCCATCCTTGCACGTGGACGCCAACGTGGCCGCAGTCGGCCCGTCCGCAAGTACAACCCGCCGCACCTACGCGCTCGCGGCAGCGCTGCGTGTCCCGCTCTTCGAGGGCGGCCGCGCGCAGGGGCAGATCGCGCAGAGTCGCGCAGCGCTGGAGCAGCAGCGCGCGCGTGTGGCAGATCTCAAAGCGCGCGTGGAGCTGGAGGTGCGCACGTCGCTGCTCGACCTGGATGCCGCGGCGCGGCAGGTCGAGGTCGCCGGCGGCGCGCGCTCGCTCGCTGAACAGCAGCTCGCGCAGGCCCAGGACCGCTTCGCAGCCGGAGTCGCGAGCAACATCGAAGTCGTGCAGGCGCAGCAGGCCCTGGCTGAGGCGAGCGAGAACTACATCGGCAGCTTGTTGGCGCACAACCTGGCCAAGCTGTCGTTGGCGCGAGCGCTGGGAGTGGTCGAATCGCGGGCGATGCGTTACTTGGGAGGCGAGGAATGAGCGCAGCAGCCGGTCCGGGGATCACCAACAGCCATGACGGTCATGCTCCGATCGTGAGTCGCGCTCGCGCGGCCCTGGCTGGCAGCGCGCGTCTACGGAGGGGCGTGGTGGTTGTCGCAGTCCTGCTGCTCGCGCTGGCCGGAATCGGTTGGCGGTACTTTGCCGCGCGCGAGTCGACGGACGATGCTCAGATCGACGGACACATCGTGCCGATGGCGTCGCGCGTGGGCGGAACCGTCTTGGAGGTCAACGTCGCTGACAACCAGGCGGTCGAGGCCGGCGCGGTGCTGGTGAGGATCGATCCAAGGGACTACCAGGTGGCGCTGCGTCGCGCCGAGGCTGACCTGGCGGACGCGCAGGCAGGGCTTGCGGCGGCTGAGAGCGGCGTGCCGATCAGCACGACCACGACGGAGAGCCAGTCCTCGAGCGCGGCTGCGTCTGTCCAGCGCGCGCAGGCAGGGCTTGCGGCCGCAGAGGCCCGTCTGGCCTCCGCCCAGGCGCGCTTGCGTGAGGCCAAGGCGAACGACGAGCGGGCCCAGCGCGACCTCGATCGGATGAAGGGGCTGGCGGCCAAAGACGAGGTCTCGCAGCAGCAGTACGACCTGGCGTCGGCCAGCGCTGCCAGCACCCGGGCGACGCTCGATGCAGCCCGGGCGGCGGTGACAGAGGCCGAGCAGGGCAATGCAAACGGGGCCGCGATCGTCAGGCAGGCGAACGCCGAGGAGGCGACGTCGCGCATGGGACCGCGCCAGGTCGAGATCAGTCGCGCGCGGGCCGCGTCCGCGCGGGCGCGCCTCGATCTGATGAGGGCCGCAGTCGAGCAAGCGCGGCTCAACCTGGACTACGCGACGGTCAAGGCGCCAGTCGCGGGGGTGGTCAGCAAGAAGAGCGTCGAGCCTGGGCAAGTCGTGGCGGCTGGCCAGCCGCTGCTTGCCGTCGTTCCTCTGGATGACATGTGGGTCACGGCCAACTTCAAGGAGACACAACTCAAGCGCATGCGGCCCGGCCAGGCGGCGACAATAGAGGTCGACGCCTATGGCCGCAGCTATCGTGGCCACGTCGACAGCGTTTCCGCGGCAACGGGCGCACGTTTCAGTCTGCTTCCGCCCGAGAATGCCAGCGGCAATTACGTCAAGGTCGTGCAGCGAGTGCCTGTCAAGATCGTGTTCGAAAAGGGCCAGGACGCGGAGCACCTGCTGCGGCCGGGGATGTCCGTGGTGCCCACCGTGATCACGCGGTGAATGATGGCGACGGAAGAGGCCGGAGCAGCGCCCGAACCCCACCCGTGGCTCGTCGCGGTGTCCGTGGTCTGCGGCACCTTCATGGTGGTGCTGGACACCACGGTCGTGAACGTGTCGCTGCGGAACATCGCAGGCAGCCTCTCAGCCACGCCAGAGGAGGCGACCTGGGCGCTCACCTCGTACTTGGCCGCCAACGCCATCATCCTCCCGATCACCGGCTGGTTGGCGCAGCTTTTCGGACGCAAGCGGCTGTTGTTTGTCTCGGTCGGCGCGTTCTCGGTCGCCTCTCTGCTCTGCGGCCTGGCCCCCAGCCTCCCGCTGCTGATCTTCTGGCGGATCGTCCAGGGCGCCACAGGTGGAGTGATGCAGCCGCTGTCTCAGGCGATTATGCTCGAGGCCTTCCCGGCCCACGAACGCGGCAAGGCAATGGGCTTCTTCGGCGTCGTGATCGTCGTCGCGCCCATCCTCGGCCCGGTGTTGGGCGGATGGCTCACGGACAACTACTCCTGGCGTTGGGTCTTCTACATCAACGTGCCAATCGGCGTCGTCGCCATCCTGCTGCTGCGCGCATTCCTGCACGATCCACCTTACCTCCAGCGCGGCTACCGGCGCATCGATTTCATGGGCATCGGCCTGCTGGCGCTGGGCATCGGCGCCCTGCAGATCGCGTTGGACAGGGGTCAAGAGGAGGACTGGCTGGCTTCGACTCAGATCACGACGCTACTAGTCATGGCGGTTGTCTGTTTGACGACCTTTGTCTTGCATGAGCTTGTCGTGCGCGAACCGGTGGTGCATCTTCGAGTCTTCAAGGACCGCAGCTTCGCGGTCGGCACCTTTCTAGTCACGCTGATGAGCTTCGGGCTTTACGGCAGCCTCGTGATGCTACCCATGCTGATGCAGACACTCATGGGCTACTCACCGCTCGACGCCGGCATTGCGCTGGCGCCGCGTGGCCTGGGCTCNNTGGCTTTCCTGGCTCGATCTCAACGCCGGCTACTGGGACTTCTTCTGGCCACAGCTCGTGCAAGGCGTCGCCTTTGGCCTGCTGTTCGTGCCATTGGCCACGATCAGCGTGGACGCTATCTCTCGTGCGGAGATGGGCAATGCAACGAGCCTCTTCAATCTGATGCGCAACATCGGCGGCAGCTTCGGCATCGCNNCACGTGGATCCCTACTCGCCGCAGACACAGATCGCCTTCTCGAACCTGCGCGCGGCTTTTCTGGCGCGTGGCGCGGACTTGACGACTGCGACGCAGCGAGCGTACGGGGCCCTCTACGGAATGGTGCAGCGGCAAGCCGCCGCCCTTTCGTTCTTGGACGCGTTTCGATTGTTGGCGCTGGTCTTTCTTCTGATGACGCCGCTCGTGCTCCTGCTGCGCCGCCCGCGGCACCAGACCGAAGGCGCACCGATCGTCGCGGAGTGAGCGAGGACGTTAGGCAAGGNNCGCAGCAGGCCGTCGAGGATCGTCAAAGGGTGCGGAGGGCAGCCTGGCACGTACAGGTCGACTGGCAGAAGGGCATCGACGCCGCCCGCCGTCTCCTCGTGGCCGGCGTAAGGTCCGCCGGAGATAGCGCATGCGCCGACTGCGATCACGAGGCGCGGCGAGGGCACAGCGGCGTAGGTCTTCTCGAGGGCCAGCTCCATGTTGCGCGTGACCGGGCCAGTCACGAGTAGGCCGTCGGCATGGCGCGGCGAAGCGACGAACTGAATGCCGAAGCGCGCGAGGTCGAAGACGGGCGTGCCGAGCACGTTGGTGTCTGATTCGCAGGCATTGCAGCCGCCAGCGCTGACCTGGCGGAGTTTTAGGGAGCGGCCGAAGAGTCGGCGCATCTTGCCGTCGAGAGCACGCACGCGGATTGGCGCGCCTCCATCGTCCATCAGCTCGGCGCGAGTGCGCGCCGCCAGCCGATAGTCTTGCGTGAATGCGATGGCCGCCTGCGGACATGCTTGAACGCAGTCGGTGCAGAAGAGACATCGACCCAGGTCGATCGCTAGCGGCCCGTCGAGGCGCAGCGCGTCGGTCGGGCAAACGCCGCGGCAGGCATCGCAGCCACGAGCGCAGCGCTCTGGCACCAGTCGGGGGCGGCCGCGAAAGCGATCGGAGAGTCGTGTGTCCGCTGGGGGAAACGGGACGGTGCGGTAGCCCTGCTGTCGGCGCGCCTTGAGGATCTGGAGGAGCGTCATACTCAGAGGTCCTGCCCGCAATAGGACAGGTTGAAGCTCTTGTTACACAGCGGAAAGTCCGAGATCTGCTGATCGCGCATGGCGAGCGCCAGACCGGCCCAGTTGTGAAATGAGGGGTCCACGACCTTGTAGCGCAGAAAGCGCCCCGCCGCGTTCGTGACCGCCACGTGACAGATCTCTCCGCGCCAACCCTCGACGAGCGCGACCGTCAGGCGGTGCGGTTGCGGCTGGGCACACGGTCGAGAGATGGGCCCTTCCGGGAGGATGAGCGTCTGCGCGCGCACAAAGGTCGCCGAGTGTTGCGCTTCAAGTCGGCGCACCAGCGCGCGTGCATGAACGTCGCCGCCATCAGCGGTGGCCATCGGGATCGTCGCCAGTGGGTCGAGGGGCAGCGGGTAGTCGTGGCGCACGTCGCGCGCAATGGCACTGGCCCGTGCCGCAGGACCGACCAGGCCGATGTCGCGACCGATCTCAGTAGTGAGCGCTCCTGCGCCGGCGAAACGTGCCATGGCCGACTGCGTCTCGAACAGAAGATCGAGAGCAGAGGTCAGATCGGAGACCGCTGCGTCGAGCCGTTCGACGAGGGCCGCTGCACGGGCTGCGTCGATGTCGAAGCCCATACCTCCGGGGACGAGCAGGCCGCGTCCGAAGCGGCTGCCGCAGAGCAGCGCCGTGAGGTTCAGGAAGTCGCCGCGAATGCGACCGCAGTAGGCAGCGGTGGGCAGGAAGCCCACGTCGCCGGCCAGGGCGCCGAGATCGCCGGTGTGGTTTGCGAGGCGTTCCAGCTCGAGGGCGATCGCACGCAGCCCGCAAGCGCGGGGTGGCACAGCCACCCCCGACAGCGCCTCGACAGCCTGGGCGTACGCCAGGGAATGCCCCACGGTCGTGTCGCCCGCGAGGGTCTCAGCGTAGTGCAGCGAGCGCCGGTTCGGGCCATCCAAGAGGGCACGCTCCACGCCGCGGTGCTGATACCCGTGCGCGATCTCGAGGTGATAGACGTCCTCGCCGTGACACTGAAAGCGGAAGTGCCCGGGCTCGATGATGCCTGCGTGGACCGGACCCACCGCCACCTCGTGGATCTCGGAGCCGGCAACGCGGAAGAAGTCGGTGACGCCGACTCGCGGCCGTTCCGCCCGCGCACGCAGCTCCGGGTCGTGCGAGAGCTCGAAGCGCACAGGCTTGAGCCAAGGATGCTCCTCTGGAAGCACGCCCCACTGCTCGTAGATCTCGCGCTCGAAACGGTGGAGCTGCGGATGGAGCGGGGTGAGCGAAAGGAAGCGCTCCGTGACCGTCATGGAGCATGCGACGAGTTGGTGCTCGTTGTCACGCGCGAGCACAGCCAGGACGCGCAGTCCGCCGCCAGGCGCTGCGTCCGGGAGCAGGGCCTCGGGCATGCCGAACAGGGCTGAGGCGCGGGCGCCTCCTTCGAGCTGCGCGTGGACGGTCTCGGCAAAGACCTCGGGCGCGAGCCGCGGGACCTCCCGCACGTCCACGCTGGTGCTGTTCGCGAGACGGAGGAGGTTCACGGTCGGACTCCCGCGACCAAGTTCGCCGCTGACGGCGCATTCACGACGGCCGCTGCCGCCTCGACGGCCTGTCGCAGCGGCGTCGGGATGACGACACCGAGGGCGATCAACGCTGCCAGTACGAGACTGACGAGAGCGACATCCGCGATACCGACCGTGATGCGGCGCGGTGGCTCCTCGCCGCGTGCCCAAGCCAGGCGGATCGCGTGGCGCATGAGGCCCACGAAGGCAAGTCCCAGGGCTGCGAGCACGACCACCAGCAGCGCCGTGCGGCCGTGATCGAACAGGGCTTTGAGGAGCAGAAGCTCGCTCAGGAACGTGGCAAAGGGCGCTGCGCCGACAAGTGCTAGACAACTTGCCAAGAGTGCCACGCCCCACGCGCGCGAGGTGCGCAGGGCGCCTGACATGTGCGCGATCTCATGCGTCCCATGCGCCTGGCCCAGCCGTCCCGTGGCGAAGAAGGCCAGTGCCTTCGCGAGCGAGTGGTTGACGCTGTGGAGCAGTGCCGCCACGGTGCCCAGGCCGCCGAGCCCGAGCCCGAGGCCGATGAGCCCGACGTGCTCGACGCTGCAATACGCGAACAGTCGTTTGGCGTCGTGCTGAAACAGCATGAAACCGGCACCGACCACCACAGAGATGAGGCCGAAGCCGAGCAGAAGACCCTGGGCCCAGCCGGCGCAGCCAGGCACGCCCTCCATGACGGGGATGAAGCGCAGCGTGCAGTACAGCGCGGCATTGAGCATGAAGCAGGAGAAGAGCGCGGAGACGGGCGCGGGCGCTTGGCTATGGGCGTCGGGCAACCAGTTGTGCATGGGCGCGAGACCGGCCTTCGTTCCGTAGCCGACGATGAGGAAGAGGAATGCGGCGCGCATCAGGGCCGGATCGAGACGCGGTGCGACTGCGATCAGGTCGGTCCAGAACAGTGCCTGCGGAGCGCCGCTGTGGGTCGTTGTCGCCGCCGCGGCCGCAAGCAGCGTTCCCATGAAGGCAAAGGCGATGGCCACGGAGCAGATGAGGAGGTACTTCCACATCGCCTCGAGCGACTCGCGCGAGACGTGCAGCGCGATGAGGAAGGCGGTGAGGAGCGTGGTCGTCTCCAGTCCGACCCACATCAGTCCAAGGTTGTTGGAGACCAGCAGGAACGCGAGCGCTGCGAGTGTTCCGCACCAGAGGCCGGCGAAGTGGCGTGCCTGCCGGGCCGTCAGCGATCCCTGGCGAAGCTCCTCCGCCAGATAGATCACGGCGTACAAGCCGCTGCTTCCGCCGACCAACGCCAGCAGCCCCAGGTGGCAGGCGGAAAGGGCATCGACGCGGAACCAACCCGCGCCTGCAAGCAGAGGGCCACGCGAAAGGACGAGGATGGCGATCAGGGCATTGAGTGCGCTCGACACCAGCGACCCGGCGGCGACGATCGCCAGCGAGGCGCGGGNNGCTCATGGCTCATCCGCGCAGCGTGTCGAGCTGGTCCGTGTTCATGTGGTCGAACTCCTCGCGCAGGCGATACATCGCGATGGCCATCACCAGTACGGCGACCAGGGCATCGAGCAGCGTGCCCAGCTCGACGAGGGCGGGGATGTTCCCGACAGTGGCCACGCCGAAGCCGTAGATGCCGTTGTCGAGGACGAGGTACCCCAGGCACTGCGAGAGGGCCTTGCGCCGCGCCACGACGAGGAAGACGCCGGTGAAGACCGTAAAGAGCGACGCNNAGCGTCATCGCTATTCCGAGCAGGACGAGGCCGATGAGCAGCGACGGGGCGAAGCCGACCAGTGGGTTGCGCTCCTCTACGATCTCGGCTCGCCGGGCGGTGCGCCGCAGCAGCCAGGGAAAGAGGACGCCGCGCAGGATCAGCCCGATCAGGGCGAGAAGCACCATGCGCTCGGTGGAAGCAGACCCATGGGCTGCCAGAGCCAAGGCGCCCAGGAGGGCGCCCTGCAGGGCGAGCAGACTGAGCGCAGCCGAGAAGCGGCTCACACCGAGGAACGCCAGATCCGAGAGGATCAGCACCAGCATGAGGCGGTCCAGCAGGGTGTCCATCGTCTATCGCACCACCAGGATCGCGGCCACGGCCGAAAGCGTGAGGGCGGCGGCGAGCAGGTGCGGCACGCGCAGGAGGCGCACGCGGGCCATCGTCGACTCGACGACGCCGATGCAGCCAGCCAGCGCGAAGACCCCGAGCGTCGTCGTCAGGCTGGCCGGCCAGGCGGTCGCGCCCGCCGGGACCAGCAGGCCGGCGAGCACGGACGACCACAGCCATAGCTTGAGCGCCGCAGCGTATTGGATGAAGGCCAAGTCGGGCCCGCTGTGATCGAGGACCATGACCTCATGCACCATGGTGAGCTCGAGATGCGTGTTGGGGTCGTCGAAAGGGATGCGCGAGTTCTCGCACAGCAGCACGACCGCCAGGGCACCGGCCACGAGCGCGACCTCCGGAGCCAGTGGCGAAGCGGCAGGCAGGATCTGTGACAGCGAGAGNNCTGGAGCCAGTGTCCAGCGCGGCGCTGATGGTAAAGAAACGCCCGAGGGCCAACAGATATGCGAGCAGGATGAAGTCGGCCGGGAAGGCGACCGGCGCGCTGATGCGGCCCGCAGGCACGAGCAACAACGCGGCGGCCGTCGTCGCCAGGCCGAGGATCGGCCCAGCGCGGAAGATCCACGTCGTGGTCGGGCTGTAGACCGCCCCTTTGCGCAGGAGCTTGGCGAGGTCAAAGTAGGGCTGCAGCAGCGGTGGCCCCTGGCGGCCGGCGAAGACGGCCTTGACGCGGGAGATCACGCTGGTCAGCAGTGGCGCTAGCAGAAGCGCGAGGCCGATCTCCAGCCAGGCCGTCGCCATCGGGTTCATCGCACGTTCCATAGCAGCAGGATGACGAGTGTGAGCACCAGGCTGAGGACGTAGACCTGGACGCGCCCGTGTTGCAGGATGCGCATGCGCTTGAGCAGACGCTCTGCGCCTTCGAAGAGGGGTTCGTAGATGCCCTCGCGGCTGATGTCGCGTGTCTCGGTCTCGAGACGAGCCGCGTCGGGGAAGTGGATCTCGGGAGCGGCGATGCGCTTGCGCGTGCGCAGGAGCGAAACATAGAGATCGACGGTGGGCTGTGCGAACGAAGACGCGGTGTACTGCATGGTCGGGGAGGGCGCCGCGTAGCCGCAGTCCCAGGTGCTCGCCTGGCGCACCTCGCGGTGCCGCAAGAGGAGAAGTCGCACGAGCGCGAGAGCAACGGCGAGGCTCATGGCCCCAGCCGCAACGGCGGTGGTGCGCCAGAGGAGCATCCCGCCGTCGTTCAAGGCGTTCACGGCCTCGGGCCCTGCGGCGAACAGACTCACGACGCCGGACAGGCGCGGCACGACCAGTGCGCCGGTGACGCCTAGGCCGAGACAGGCCAGGGCGAGCCACAGCATGGGCATGCGCATCGCGCGGGGGGCCTCGTGAGCGGTGGCCACCTTGGCGCTGCGCGGGAGTCCGAGGAAGACGATACCGAAGGCTTTCGTGAAGCACGCCAGGGCCAGGCCGCCCGAAGCGGCGAGGACGCCGATCAGGGCGGCGAGCGGAATGGCGGCCGCTGCCGGCAGGGTCGTCATTCCGACGAGCGCGGACCAGTACACGAGTAGCTCGCTCACAAACCCGTTGAGAGGAGGCAGGCCGGAGATGGCGACCGCGCCAACGAGGAATGTCGTCGCGGTGGTCGGCATGTGGCGCATGAGCCCGCCCAGCTCGTCGATCTCCGCCGTGCCTGTTGCGTGCAGGACCGAGCCGGCACCCAGGAACAGCAGTCCCTTGAAGAGCGCGTGATTGACGACGTGCAGGAGCGCTCCTGCAAAGCCGAGAGCCGCCATGCGCGGTGCGCCGACGGCGATGCCGGTCACCCCTGCGCCCAGGCCGAGAACGATGATGCCGATGTTCTCGATGCTGTGATATGCGAGCAGGCGTTTGAGGTCGTGCTGCGCCAGGGCGAACAGGACGCCCAGTAGNNAGCAGTCCGTAGATGCCCATCTTGATCATCACAGCGGAGAGCAGGGCGGAGACGTGGCTGGGCGCGACCGGATGGGCCTCAGGCAACCATACGTGAAAGGGCATGAGGCCGGCCTTTGTGCCGAAGCCGACGAGCGCAAGGAGGAAGCAGACCGAGGCAGCGCCGGGCGCCAGTTGGACGCCGAAGCTGGCAAAAGCGAACGACGCGCGGGGTTGGCCGAGAAGGAAGAAGAGGGGCAGCAGGAACAGCGAGCCAAGGTGCGTCGCGATGAAGTAGATCCACGCGGCGCGGCGCACCTCGCGCCGGTCGTGCTCAAAGGCGATGAGGAAGAAAGATGCGAGCGCCATCGTCTCCCAGGCGATGAGGAAGACGAGAGCGTCGCGGGCCAGGACGACAACCACCATGGTCGCGAGTAGCAGGTTGAAGAAGAACCAGGCGAGACCGCGCGCCGTGGGAGTGCGGGCTTCGCGCAGGTAGCCGACGCCGTAGACCGCTGTCGCCATGCCCAAAGTGAGGATGACGGTGAGGAAGAGCGCAGAGAGCGGATCGAGACCGAGACGGACCGCGACGAGAGGCCAGGTCCACGACCACTCCGCGCTGAGGCTCTGACCGCCCGCGAGAACGCTCAGCATCGGTGTGATGGCCAGCACCCACGCGACCAAGGGCCCGGCCACGCCGCAGAGCGCTGCGAGGCGAGGGCGTCGGGTCGTGACCAGGGCGAGAAGGCCGCTCGCCGTCAACGCGGCGAGCGCGAGGACCAACAGAATCATCGGATGTTGTTGGAGCCTAAGAACCCGGTTGGACCATCACGCGCTTGCAGGAAGGGCAGACGGGCGAGTCGGTGGGGACCTCGTCGGCAAATTCGTGACCGCATGCCGAGCAGCGATGCTCACGCATGACGGCGACTGGATCGGGGACTCCGTTTCCAAGAAGCGCCCAGTAGGCCTGGCGCGCCAGTGCCGGCAGCGTGCCGCTCAGGGCTTCGCGGCGACGCGAGAGCGCCTCACGCTCCTCGTGCAGCTTCGCGCGCTGCTTGTGAAACGCCTTGAGGGCCTCCTCGTACTCTGCGAGCGCTTGCTGATGGCCCTCCTTGGCGTCCTGCTCCGCCTTGCGCAGCGGCGCCAGCTTGTCGCTCTCCTTCTTCTGACTCTCACCGGCGGCCAACCGTCGCTCAGCCTCTGCCAGGTGCGCCGCTGCCGCGCGTGCGGCCTGGCGTTTGGCCTGGACTTGCTTGACTTGTTCCTTCCCCAACCGCCAGATCTCAAGGAACTGAGCCTCGAGGCCGACGAGGGCCGCCTGCCACGAAGGCGCGGTCGGCGGATTTGCGGTATTGGACATGGATAGATCTCCTAGGACTCGGCGCGCGAATGCTGCGCGCTGTGCAGCGCGTGCAGAAGTGCCTCTGGGCTCGCGGGCCAGCGCAAAAACGCCGTGGCGCCATTTTCGAACGCGCGCTTGAGGGCCGGCCCCACGGGATCCTCGGCCATGACCACGAACGCGGTCTGCGGGGAGTCGGAGCGACACTCGCGCAGCACGAGCAACTCGCGTCCGCTCCAGGCACGGGGCGTCATGACGACTGCTCGCACCGAGCCCTTCTTGAGCTGTGAGGGCACATCCTCCAGCTCCTTGAGCACGACGAAGTCCCAATCGTCCGGGTCGAGCAGCTTCGTGAGCTCCTCGGGCCACACGCCGGTCGCGCCCACCAAGAGCACGATACTGCGAGATCGGGCCGGCGCGCTCCGTGTTGCCATCACCATTTCCCAGCACGTGTCTCACTGCGAAGAGTGTGCCAGCGTGTGATGGCCCTGTTTTCGGCCGAAGCGCGCCCGAGGCGGGGCGCTGGCTCAGACGGCCGCCCTCGTGATGTGCCGTTGTGGCACTCAGGCCCCCGTCGATGTCAGGCGGTGTGCCGATCCAGCACTCAGGCCGACTGGCGCTTTCGCGAGCGTGCCGATCCGGCACTCCGACGCAGGCCGTACTGCCGGATCTTGGTGTGGAGCGTGCGCAAGCCGATGCCGAGGACGCGTGCCGCCTCCTTGACGGTGGAGCAGTTCTCGACGGTGCGCGCGATGATGCGGCGCTCTGCCTCGTGCAGGGGGGTGCCGATGGGGATCTCGATGGCCGCGTCGCTTGCGCCACGGAGGTTCGCCGGGAGGTCGTCGACGTCGATCGTGGGTCCGGAGCTCATGAGAGCCAGGCTCTCCATGGCGTTCTTCAGCTCACGGACGTTGCCTGGCCAGGCGTAGCGGGTCAATTGCTGGAGCGCGCTGCTGGTCAAGCGGCGCGACGGCAACCCAGTGGTGAGCGCGACGTCGTCGAGGAAGCGTTGCGCGAGCTGGGGGATCGCCTCCTGACGATCCCGCAGCGGCGGCACTGTGATCGAGACGACCTTGAGGCGGTAGTAGAGATCCTCCCGGAAGCGCTTGGCCGCGACCCATTCCTCGAGCTTGGCGTTCGAGGCACCGATGACGCGCAGGTCGACCTTGATCTTGCGCGTCCCGCCCAGGCGGCGGAACTCGCGTCGTTCGAGCGCGCGCAGCAGCTTGGCCTGACAGGCCAGGCCCATCTCGTTGACCTCATCTAGGAAGAGGCTGCCAGTGTGGGCGGTCTCCATCATGCCGGCTTTGGCGCTGTCCGCGCTCGTGAAGGCGCCGCGCTCGTGGCCGAACAGCTCACTCTCGAGCAGCGTCTCCGAGAGCGTGGCGCAGTTCACGGCGATGAACGGCCGGCCGGGACCAGGGCCCAGCGTGTGCAGCGCGCGCGCGACCAGCTCCTTGCCCGTGCCGCTCTCACCCTGGATCAGCACCGTGCGGTAGTGCGGCGCCAGACGCTTGACGCGCTTGAAGAAGTCGCGCATGAGCGTCGAGCCGCCCAGGATGCCGAGGCTCTCCATCTCTTCCGCCAGGGCCGAAGCCGGGGGCGACACCGCACCACGGCTCATTGCGCGGTCGATCGCGCGCTGGAGCAGGCGGAGCAGGTCGTCGAGACGAACAGGCTTTGTCAAGAAATCGGTGGCGCCGCGCTTCATGGCCTCGACAGCGGAGTCGACGCTGGCGTAGCCTGTTACCACGATGACCGGCAACCCGGGTTGGTGCGCGAGCAGCGCGGCCAGGACGGAGAGGCCGTCCATGTCCGGGAGGCGCAGGTCGACGATCGCGGCCTGAAACTGCCTGCGCCTGGCTGCGGCCAGCGCTGCCTTGCCCGTGGCCACTTGATGCACGGCGTATCCGCTGCGTTCGAGCGCAAGCGCCAAGCCCTTGCGGCTCTCGGCGTGGTCCTCGACCAGAAGGACGCTGGGACCTTCAGGCATGGCGTGACGGATGGTCGGGCAGGGTGATGCGCAATTCCGTGCCCCGGCGAGCAGCGCTCTGGACCTCGATCTTGCCGCCGTGGGCAGCGACGATCTGGTGCGCGATCGCCAGACCGAGCCCGGCGCCGCTGCCGCCACTGATAAACGGGCTGAAAAGGCGTTCGCGCACGTGCGGCGG